>JAGOIJ010000021.1 GCA_017995695.1 Candidatus Omnitrophota bacterium
AGTATTGGCAGGGTTTGTTGGCGTGGCTGCGCCAGATGGTGCTTCAGAAGAACGGCAATATCAGTCCGCATGACTTAGAAATATTCACCCTGGTTGATTCCCCGAAAGATGTGGTAAGGGTTATAAAGAAATTTTATGAAAAAGCCTAATGTTTGTGTTTTGCGTACCGGTGGCACTAATTGCGATAAAGAGACAGCGTTTGCTTTTGAGGCGGTAGGCGCAAACGCCGAATTTGTGCACATTAAGGCCCTCGTTGAAGGAAAGCTATCTCTTAAAGAGTATCAGATAATAGCTTTGCCCGGTGGTTTTACCTACGGTGATGATATTGCCTCGGGAAAAATCTTTGCCAATGAGTTAAAGTATGCGCTCCTTGAGCAATTAAAAGAATTTGTGCGCGAAGGAAAGTTGATTATCGGCATATGTAATGGTTTTCAAATCCTCGTCAAAAGTGGTTTGTTGCCGGGTAACGAGGCTTTCGCTCAAGAAGTGAGCTTGATCATTAATGATTCAGGAAAGTTTGAGGATCGTTGGGTGTACCTAAGGTTACCACGCCGCCACGCCGCCACGTCACTCGTAAAATGCGCGTGGACTCGCGGTTTGCCGGAGATCATATATTTGCCGGTGGCGCATGGAGAAGGAAAGTTTGTGGTTAAGGATAACGTGGTGCTTATGCGTTTAAAAAACAACCACCAGATTGTATTCCAATATTGCGACAGTGCAGGAACGTTAAGCGGATATCCGGATAATCCCAATGGTTCGGTTGAGCATATCGCCGGCATCTGCGATGAAACAGGCAGGATCTTTGGCCTTATGCCGCACCCGGAAAGGCATATCAACGTGACGCAGCATCCTCGTTGGGAAAAAGGGCGACGGGGAAGCGAAGGCGACGGCCTGCAGATTTTTCGCAACGGCGTCGAATATATTAAGAAAAATTTCTGATCAATACTATTATCAATACGGAGGTTAAGCTACCATGAGCGGGATCTTTGGCGTTGTGTCAAAAGATAATTGCCAGACTGACCTATTTTATGGCACGGATTATCATTCACATCTGGGTACCCAGTTTGCCGGGCTTGCGGTGTGGAATGGGGAGCTGGTGCGTAAGATTCACGATATCCGCGGTTCTCAATTTAAGGCGAAGTTCCATGAGGATTATCTGCGTATGCGCGGCGATAAAGGAATTGGCGTGATCAGCGCCCGCGAAGAGCAACCGATGGTGGTGCATTCCAAGTTCGGGCCGTTTGCGCTGGTCACCAACGGTTTTATCAATAACAGCGAAGAGTTAGCTGCTTTGTTGTTCAAGGAGGGACAATCCTTTAGCGAACTGACTGACGGTTCGGTTAATATGACAGAGCTCATTGCTAAGCTTATTATCCACGGAAAGAATATTGTTGAGGGTATCGAGTATATGTTTTCAAAGATTAAGGGGTCTTGTTCTTTATTGCTGCTGACGCAAGACGGTATTTACGCTGCGCGGGATAGGCTTGGCTATAGTCCGTTGGCCATTGGCAAGCGCCAAAAAGATTGGGCGGTGACGACAGAAACCGCAGCTTTCCGGAATCTTGAATACAGCATTACTAAATATCTTGAGCCAGGCGAAATTGTTTTTCTTTCTGACGATGGATTGATGCCGAGGCGCAAAGGCACGAAGACGAATCAGATCTGTTCGTTCCTGTGGATTTATACTGGTTTTCCCGCATCTTCTTACGAAGGCATTAATGTTGAGACAGCGCGCGAGTCGTGCGGCCGCTGTTTGGCGCGGCATGATTCTGTTAAGGCAGATATGGTTTCAGGTATTCCTGATTCCGGCACTGCTCATGCCATAGGCTATGCGATGGAGTCGAAGATTCCTTTTCGTAGGCCCTTGGTAAAATATACTCCTGGTTTTGATCGTAGTTACACGCCGGTTTCGCAGGCGCGCCGCGATTTAATCGCGCGTATGAAACTGATTCCTATCCCTGAGATTATTAAAGGCAAGCGTATTGTCTTTTGCGATGATTCCATCGTGCGCGGAACGCAGCTTAAGAATTATACGATTAAAAAGCTCAATGAATGCGGGGCAAAAGAGATTCATCTGCGCATCGCCTGTCCGCCGCTGATGTTCCCCTGTAAATTCAATTATTCTACGCGTAGTCTCAATGAATTAGCTGCCCGTCGGGCTATTCGGGCAATCGAAGGCAAGGAACCCGATGATATTGCTGAGTATCTTGATGAAAAATCAGCAAAGCATAAGAAAATGGTGGAGTGGATTGCTAAAGATATAGGCGCGACCACGCTAAAATATCAGAAATTATGCGATATGATTAAGGCGGTAGGGCTATCCAAGGAAAAAGTATGCACGTATTGTTGGAACGGGTCGGAGCCATAAGGATGGGCCACATGCATAAGACCGGATATAAACTTGTAGAACTTAATGACAAACCAAAAGAATACTGCGGATTGTTCGGCATTATTAATCATCCCCAGGCAGGTTGGTTGACGTATCTGGGTTTGTACGCGCAACAGCATCGGGGGCAAGAAGCGTGCGGGATCGTGGTTAATGACGCCGGCAGTTTCTCTGTTCATAAAGAAAAAGGACTAGTCAGCGATGCGTTCAATGAGCAGGTGATGAGCCGCATGCAGGGTTCAATGGCGGTGGGGCACGTGCGTTATTCAACGACTGGCTCCAGCGTTCTTAAAAACGCGCAGCCATTGACGGTCGATTATGCGAAGGGTTCATTATGTATCGCGCATAACGGCAATCTCGTAAATTCGCTTTCGCTGCGTCGATTCCTTGAGCAGAGTGGATCTATCTTTCAGACCACTACCGATTCAGAGATTATTATCCATTTGATGGCTCGGGTGAAATCGCGCGCGTTAAAAGAGAGCCTCATCTATGCCTTAAGTCGCGTTAAGGGAGCATATTCTTTGGTGATGATGGATGCGCACACCTTAATCGGCGCCCGTGACCCGCTTGGCTTTCGTCCTTTATCCATTGGCAAGCTGGGTAAGGCCTGGTGTCTTGCTTCTGAAACGTGCGCCTTTGACCTGATCGGTGCTACCTTCGTGCGCGAGGTGGAGCCGGGTGAAATAGTTTTCATGAATCAGCGCGGAACTCTTCAATCGCTTAAGCCGCGCGTCCTGCGCCATGCGAAACACGCAGCCTTTTGCACGTTTGAGCATGTGTATTTTGCACGGCCTGATTCGATTGTCTTTGGCGAAACAGTGCATGTGGTGCGCCGTCGTTTAGGCGAGCAGTTGGCCCGCGAGCATCCGGTTGATGCGGATTTTGTGGTGCCGGTTCCGGATTCGGGATTTTCTGCAGCAATAGGATATTCCCGTCAGTCAGGCATCCCGCTTGAAATGGGTATTATCCGTAATCATTACGTTGGGCGCACCTTTATTCAGCCGATGCAGAATTCCCGGGACTTAGGGGTCCGCGTAAAATTCAATTTGCTGAAAGATGTTTTAAAAGGCAAGCGCATTATTGTTGTGGATGATTCTATTGTGCGCGGCACGACGTCCAAGATCCGCGTACGCAACCTACGCGCTGCAGGAGTTAAAGAGGTGCATCTGCGCATCTCTTGCCCGCCGCACCGGTTCCCGTGTTTCTTTGGCATTGATTTTCACCGCAAAGATGAATTAATCGCGAATAAATATGGCTCTATCGAGCGGATACGCAAATATCTTGAAGTGGATAGTCTAGGATATTTGAGCCTTGAAGGGATGCTTGGGTGCCTTGCGCATCCGAAGCAGCACTATTGTACTGCTTGTTGGTCTGGTATATATCCGGAGAAGGCAGAAAAAGAGCACGGAAAGTTTTCACTTGAAAACCGTTGTTGTGGACAGGGAGATGTGTGCGATGAAACGCCTAACCTATAAAATAGCTGGGGTGGATATCCCTAGTGCTACGCAATTTAAGCAGGCAATAAAGCCTTTGGTGCGCAAGTCCTTTCGCGCAGAAGTGCTTAAGGATATTGGTGGCTTCGGCTCATTTTTCAGGCTTGCCAAGAATAAGTTTTGCGATCCCATCCTCGTATCTTCATCGGATGGAGTGGGCACGAAGCTGAAGATCGCTTCGCTTGTTAATAAGCATGATACCGTTGGCATCGATGCCGTGGCTATGAATGTGAATGATATTTTGTGCGTGGGCGCCGAGCCGCTATTTTTTCTTGATTACATTGCCTATAGCAAGGCTGCGCAATCAGTGTTGGTTGATGTGGTGAAAGGATTAACGCAAGGTTGCCTGCAGGCAGGTTGTTCTCTTATCGGTGGCGAGACTGCGCAAATGCCGGATATGTATTCCGACGGAGAATACGATATCGCAGGATTCTGCGTTGGTGTGGTTGAGAAAAGTAAGGCCATTGATGGATCAGGCGTAAAACCCGGTGATCGCATTATCGGGTTAGCGTCCAGCGGCCTGCACTCTAATGGTTATTCACTGGTGAGAAAGGTTTTTTCTAAGAAAGAATTAAAGCGTCTCGCTGAGGAGCTGCTTGTACCCACGCGCATTTATGTGAAGCCGGTATTAAGTTTTTTACGAAACAACGAATCAACGAAACAACGAGTAAGCGGCATCGCCCACATCACCGGTGGCGCGTTTTACGATAAGATTGCCAGAATTCTGCCGAGTGGTGTTAATGCAGTAATCAATAAAGGGTCATGGCCGGTGCCTAAGCTGTTTCAATTAATTCAACAGCAGGGCGGGGTTGACGATAAAGAGATGTACCATACCTTGAATATGGGGATAGGCATGGCGGTGGTAGTTAATCCTACCATAGCTTGCGCAACTATCGCGCATTTTAATAGATATAAGATTCAGGCTTGGCAGATTGGTGAAATAGTCAAAGGTAAACAGCAGGTAGTTTTAGGTTAAAAGGAGGGAACATGAGTCTTATATTTCTGATTATTGTCGCAGCGATTGTTATTTTCATGATGGGGATTCGCATTGTCAGGCCTACGCACCGGGGTCTTGTAGAGCGGCTCGGTAAATATAATCGATTTGCCATGCCGGGTTTTAACTGGGTAATCCCTATTATCGAACATCTATATCAGGTGAATGTTACTGAACAGATGGTTGATGCCGAACCGCAGGAAATTATTACCAATGACAACTTGAATGCGCGGGTCGATGCGCAGGTGTATTTTAAGGTTAAGGCGGATGAAGAGAGCGTGAAGAGCTCGCAGTACAATGTGAATAACTATCAGTGGCAGATTGTGAATTTAGCGCGCACCACGCTTAGAAATATTATCGGCACCCTGACGTTAAAATCCGCAAACAGCGAGCGCGGGAAGATTAACGCTGAATTGCATAAGACCCTATGCGATGAAACTAAAAGCTGGGGCCTTGAAATTGTGCGTACCGAGTTGAAAGAGATTGATCCTCCGAAGGACGTGCAGGAGACGATGAATAAGGTAGTTAAGGCGGAGAATGAAAAGATTGCCGCCGTTGATTTTGCAACCGCAACGGAAACCGCAGCTGACGGTCAGAAGCGCGCGGAGATTAAAAAAGCTGAAGGTGTAAAGCAAGCGCGTATTTTAGAGGCTGAAGGCGAGGCAGCAGCGATAAAATTGGTTAATGAAGCTGCAGAGCATTATTTTGTGGGCAATGCCCAGGTGCTAAGAAAACTCGAGGCGGTTGAGAAGTCGTTGGTGAATAACGCTAAGATTGTTATTCCGGCAAATACTGAGTTAGTTAATGTTATCGGCGAGATGGCGGGTTTCTTGCCGCTTCCGCGCAAGGAAGAGAAGAGAGAGATTAAGTAGAGCGGATGTCAATGCATGTTTCTCGTAGCACCGCTTGTCTTGGCATAGCTGAACCTTGTGAGTTTTCTCGCTCAAGGTCGCTTTTGCCCTTTCGGGCCGGTAAAGGTCTCTCGTATTTTTAGCGGCTGCTGAACTCAGCCGCCCCGCTCTAGCGGAGGCGGCTTCACACAGCATCGCCGTCCCGAGATTGCCCGACATAGCGTCGGGCCTCGGGATGCCTAAAAATACTCGAGCTGCTTTACCTAAAAGCTCCATTCGCTCAAAAATCTCCCCAGGTTCAGCTTAAGTAGAAATAGCGAAGCGTAGCTGTTTAACGTGAAAGCGAGACAACGAAATAACGAGTAGACGATATGCGAATATTAGTGATTGGTTCAGGGGGTAGGGAGCATGCGCTGGCGTGGAAGATTGCGCAGTCAAAGCTGGTGGATAAGATCTTCTGCGCTCCCGGCAATGGCGGCATCTCCCAGCAGGCTGAGTGCATCGATATAAAAGCAGATGATGTTGCGCGTTTGCTCGAATTCGCGCGCAAAGAAAAAATAGATTTAACGGTGGTGGGTCCGGAAGCAGCGTTGGCTGCGGGCATCGTTGATGAATTCCGGAACTATAAACTAAGAATCTTCGGGCCGACGAAAGATGCAGCACGGCTTGAGGGCAGTAAGGTTTTTGCCAAGCAGATGATGGCGCGTTACAACGTGCCAACTGCAGAGTTTCGCGTGTTCGATGATGCAGAGAGCGCAAAGAAATATATTTCAGTGCGGGGGGCTCCGTGCGTAGTGAAGGCTGATGGCCTTGCGCAAGGCAAGGGTGTGGTGGTGGCAAAGACCATTCAGGAAGCGAATCAAGCGGTGCAGTCATTCATGGTGGATAAAATCTTCGGTGATGCAGGGAAACGGATTGTCGTGGAAGATTGCTTGGTTGGTCAGGAGGCATCGCTTTTATTTTTCACTGATTCTAAGTTTGTGATACCACTTGCCTCAAGTCAGGACCATAAGCGGATTTTTGATAATGACCAGGGGCCTAACACCGGCGGCATGGGGGCATATTCCCCTGCGCCGATTGTCACCCGAGATTTATTTGAAGAGGTGAATCAAAAAGTAGTTCATCGTATTATTGCAGGTTTGCAGAAGGAAGGAATAGAGTACCGGGGAGTTTTGTATGCGGGAATTATGATTACTGCGCAGGGCCCTAAGGTATTAGAGTTTAACGTGCGTTTTGGCGATCCCGAAACGCAGGCAATTATTCCGCGCATGCAATCCGATATTGTTGAGGTTATGTGCGCTGTAACCGAGCAGAAGCTGTCGCGCATTAAGGCATTGACTTGGGATAGCCGTTCGTGCGTGTGTGTTGTGTGCGCTTCAAAAGGATATCCTGGAGATTATGAAAAGGGCAAAGAAATTACCGGGCTTGATGAGGTGTCAAACTGTCATGATGTGGTGGTGTTTCACGCGGGGACACAGAGGTCACCAGTCACTAGCCACCAGCCACCGGGTAGATTCGTGACGAATGGGGGAAGGGTCTTAGGGGTGACAGGGTTAGGTCCGACGATTAAAGACGCCATAGATATAACGTATAAGGCAGTTGGTAAAATTCACTTTGAAGGAATGCAGTATCGTAAGGATATCGGTAGTAAGGCAATCGCAAATACAGGGGGGGAATGATGAAAGTCAGTATTATCATGGGTAGCCAGTCTGATCTTGAAACAGTGCAGGAAGCCATTAATGTGTTTAAGGAATTTAAGGTTGCGGTTGAGGTTAAGGTGCTTTCCGCGCATCGAACTCCTAAGGAATTGGCAGCGTATGTCGAACGGGTAAGTAAAAGCGGTGTGCGCGTTTTTATTGCTGCGGCAGGAGGAGCAGCTGCGCTAGCGGGGGTTGTTGCCGCGCATACCACGTTGCCGGTAATCGGCATACCGATTGAAACCTCAAGTTTAAAAGGTTTGGATTCTTTGCTTTCAACCGTGCAGATGCCTGCGGGGATTCCCGTTGCCTCAATGGCTATTGGTAAGGCAGGAGCAAAAAACGCTGCTCTCTTTGCGTTGCAGATCCTGGCAACCAGCGATCCTATAATTTCAAAACAGCTTGCGCAGTATAAACAAGCGATGCGGGATAAAATAACAAAGATTAAACTTTCGTTATGAGCGCGACAAAAGTTCTAACCATCGATTCTCATGGGCCATGTTTTGAGGCGGTAAGCGCGGCAGGAGAAGCGATCCGGCAGGGCGGATTGGTGATTATTCCTACGGAAACAGTCTATGGCATCGCGGCTAATATGAATAATCCAGAAGCCCTCAAGCGGCTGAATACAATTAAGCAGCGGCCTCCTGATAAACCGTACCCCATGCTTCTTGCTGATATTTTCCGGGTTGATGAGCATGCCCAGGAGATATCTCCTGCTGCGTATCGGCTAATGTATACATTCTGGCCCGGCCCTTTGACGCTTATCTTCAAGGCGAAGAAAGTTACGCAAGGGTCAACCATCGGTATTCGTATTCCAGATCATGATATTGCCGCGCGCATAGTCCGGCAGGCCCAGGTTCCCGTTGTATGTCCGTCGGCAAATGTTTCCGGCAGGCCTGCGCCCATAAATTTTGCCGATGCCTTGCGTGATCTTGACGGCTTAGTAGATTTGGCTCTTGATGCCGGGCCAACCAGCGTTGGCAAAGAATCGTCAGTTGTTGATACGACCGTTGTTCCTGTGCGGGTCATGCGAGAGGGGGCCATTGCCGCGTCCGATCTTCAGACAATAGCCTTTAAGAAACGAGTGCTTATGGTTTGCACCGGCAATTCCTGTCGTTCGGTTATGGCAGAATGGTTATTGCGAAAGAAATTGCAGGATAAGGCAAGAGTCGATATCGAGGTTACTTCCGGCGGCACCATGATGCTTGAAGGATTGAATGCGAGCAGTGAGACACTTGCGCTCCTTAAGCAGGAAGGGATTGATGCTTCCCAGCATCACTCAAAGCGGCTGACGCGCGCCATGGTGCTCATGTCGGATGTTATCTTAGTCATGGAGCGGGTACATGAGGAATACGTTAAGCGCATGGCTCCTGAAATAAAAAATAGAGTGTTTTTGCTAAAGGAATTTGCTAAAATAGAGGACAATAATCTTACTATCGCTGATCCTATAGGAAGGTCTCCCGAGGTATATGCTGATACGTTTGCAGCGATTAAACAGGCAATAGAAAGGGTGGTTGAGATACTGTAAATGAAGCAAGCCATTATTATTGCATCAGACCATGCCGGGTTCAGGCGTAAAGAGCAGATCAAGGCCTATTTATTGAAAAAAGGATTTTCAGTGACAGATGTAGGCACGCATTCCGAGGATTCCTGCGATTATCCTGATTTTGTTTTTCCGTTGGCGCAAGCCATTGCTCAAAAGAAGTTCGCGCGCGGCATTGTGATTTGTAAATCCGGCATCGGGTCAGCAATTGCTGCCAATAAAATTCCCGGCGTGCGCGCTGCGCTCTGTTATAACGCAACAGCGGCGCGGCTTTCGCGCGAACACAATGATAGCAATGTGCTGGTATTGGGTTCAGCTTTCGTTAACGAAAAAGCTGCCCAAGGCATTATTCGCATGTGGCTTTCCAGTGAGTTTCAAGGCGGACGGCACATCAGGCGTTTACGTAAAATTAAAAAGATTGAACACAGTATTATGATAGGAAGATGAGTCGATGAATCCTTTACAGCGTTTTGATAAACAGATATTTCAAGCGATCGAGCTTGAGCTTAAGCGTCAGCAAGATAATTTGGAGTTGATTGCCTCGGAGAATTTTACTTCATTGTCAGTGCTGCAGGCGCAGGGTTCGATCATGACCAATAAATATGCAGAAGGTTATCCGCATGCCCGTTGGTATGGCGGTTGCGAATTCGTTGATGTTGCCGAGCAGCTTGCAATTGAGCGGGCCCAAAAACTTTTTAAGGCTGAACATGTAAATGTGCAGGCGCATTCAGGAACCCAAGCTAACATGGCAGTCTATTTTGCCGTGCTTAAGCCGGGCGACACCATCTTGGCCTTAGATTTGGCATGCGGCGGTCATCTTTCGCATGGCCATCCGCATAATTTCTCGGGCATGTTTTATAATGTTGTTACCTATGGCGTTGATAAAAAGACCGAGATGCTTGATTACGACGCCATATTGTCTTTGGCAAAAAAACATCGTCCCAAATTAATCTTAGCTGGAGCTTCTGCGTATCCGCGCCGTTTGGATTTTAAGAAATTCCGGGATATCTGCGATAAGGTAGGAGCGTATCTTTTGGTAGATATGGCGCATATCGCAGGATTAGTGGCAGCAGGGGTGCACCCTACACCGGTCCCCTTTGCGGAATTCGTGACTTCAACAACGCATAAGACGTTGCGGGGCCCACGCGGAGGGTTTGTGATCTGCCGCAAGGAATTTGCCAAGAAACTCGATGCTCGCATATTCCCGGGTCTGCAAGGCGGACCGCTGATGCACGTTATTGCCGCTAAAGCAGTTGCTTTTAAAGAGGCAATGACGCCGGAGTTTAGAGAGTATCAGCGTCAGATTATCAAAAATTCCCGCGCCCTTGCTCAAGGATTATCTAAGAAGCATTTTCGTATTGTTTCCGGCGGAACAGATACCCATCTTTTCTTGGTTGACCTGACAGAAAAAGGCATTACGGGAGCCGATGCATCATATTGTTTAGGTGAGGCAGGGATTACCGTGAATAAGAATCTTATCCCGTATGATAGAAAGAGCCCCAGCGTTACCAGCGGCATCCGTATCGGAACGGCAGCAGTTACGACACGGCGCATGAAAGAGCTGCAGATGCGTCAGATAGCAGTCTTGATTGATCAGGCAATTGAAGCAAGCGGCAATGCCGATCAGTTAGCAAAGATCAAAGAGAACGTCCTTGCGCTAACGCAGCGCTTTCCCCTTTATCCGGAATTATCCCGATGAAACACAAGATTAAGATTGATACGCGGCCCAGCTGGGATGAATATTTTCTTGAAGTCTCTGCCCTCGTGGCTAAGCGGGCAACGTGTTTGAGGCGCAAGGTTGGCGCGGTGCTTGTCAAAGATAAAAGGATTTTAGCCACCGGTTATAATGGCGCGCCGTCGGGATTGGAGCATTGTTTAGACATTGGCTGCCTGCGTGAACGTTTGAAAATTCCTTCGGGAGAGCGGCATGAGTTGTGCCGGGCGTTACACGCTGAGCAGAATGCGTTGATACAGGCCTCGCTGCATGGCATCAGCGTTCAGGGGAGCACACTGTATGCTACGAACCAGCCGTGCGTTATCTGCGCAAAAATGCTTATTAATGCCGGCATCAAAGAGATAGTCATCATCGATGGATATCCTGACGAGCTGGCAATGGATTTTCTTAAAAAAGCAGGAATAAGAGTAAGAAAGTTTTCAAAATAACACATGCGTTGCCCCTTTTGCAGTTTCCGGGAAGATAAAGTGGTTGATTCCCGCTCAACGCTTGATGAGTCGGCAGTGCGCCGGCGCCGGGAGTGTCTTAAGTGCGGCAAGCGCTTTACCACGTACGAATACATCGAAGAAGTTTCTTTGATGGTGATTAAAAAAGACGGGCGGCGCGAACCATTCGATCGTAAAAAAGTGTTAGCCGGAGTGCTTAAGGCTTGCGAAAAACGTCCCATCAGCATGGAGAAGATGGAAGACGTTGTTACCCAGGTTGAGCGAGGGATCCAGAAAAAATCTGACCGCGAGGTGTATTCAACGAGGATCGGGGAACTGGTGATGGAAAAGCTTAAAGTATTAGATGATGTTGCTTATGTGCGTTTTGCCTCGGTGTACCGTCAGTTCAAGGATGTTGGGCAATTTATGCATGAGCTAAAAGATATTTTACACAGAGAGAAGAAAAAAACAGTAAGATAAGGAGACCGCTGCAATGGTAGAAGTTGAACTTCATAAGATTGTTATTGATGAGAAGCGTCATGATCAGCTCATCGTTTTGAAAGAGAAGAACGGCACGCGTATCTTGCCGATAGTTATCGGGTTGCATGAGGCCTCAGCAATCAAGTTAAGGATCAGTGGATTCAAACCGCCTCGTCCCTTGACGCATGATTTGATGCATGCCTTGATTGAGAATCTTGACGCCAAGATTGATCGCATCGTTATCGATAAACTTGAAGAGAGCACGTTCCATGCCAAGGTATTATTGAAAACAAGTTCCGGCGAAACAAAAAGCATTGATGCCCGTCCTTCGGACAGCATTGCCTTAGCAGTGAGGGCGAGCGTGCCCATTTTTGTTGAAGACGAGATAATAAAACAATCCGAGATATTCAACAAAGAAAAGTAGTGAAATCCTTTCTCGTAATTCCTCCGCAGGATCAACGTATCATCCAGCAGGTATCTGGTTTTGCCAGTGAAAAGCGTATAACTCTGTATATTGTTGGCGGGTATCTGCGTGACCTGCTTTTGAAGCGCTCACGTCAACATCCTGATATCGATTTTTGCCTGCCTCGTGGGGCTCTTGCTTTTGGCAAGGCCTTAGCGCGCATTATGCGTGCCGGATATGTGGTGCTTGATCAAGAACATGGCGCTTGCCGAGTTGTAAAAAAGACAAACCATGCCGTGTATACGCTTGATTTTACAGATTTTCGCGGGAAAGATCTTGATGAGGATCTTAAGCATCGCGATTTTACCATCAATACCCTTGCGCTAAAGGTTACTGATGCATGCAAGATGAAGGTTGATAGCGCATTGTTATATGATCCTCATGGGGCGCGGGGAGACCTTCGCGCTAAGATTCTGAAAGCCGCGCATAGAAATTCTTTTGTCGAAGATCCTTTACGCATCTTGCGCGCCTTTAGTTTTGCCTGTATGCTTGGGTTTACGATCCATCCTTCAACGGTACGCCTGCTTAAGGTTTCCTTAAAGAAACTTCCCACTGTTTCCTGGGAACGTATCCGCGATGAACTTTTCAAGATATTGGATACGCCTTTGGCAGCTAAGTGTTTGATTGAGCTCGATGCACTGCGTGTTTTGAAGTTGCTTTTTCCGGAGACAGAATGCATGCGAGGAAAAAAACAAGGGCCATATCATCATCTTGACATCTGGAAACATTCTTTAGAAACCGTCAAGCAACTTGAAGGCGTGTTACAAGAGCAGAGCAAAAATCCTTTCCTGAAAGAATATGTGAATTTCGCTCTTTCTTCAGAGCGCAAACGCAGGGCCCTTATGAAACTAGGCGCCTTGTTGCATGATATCGGTAAGCCTAAGTCAATGCGTCGTAAAGCAGGAAAGCTTACCTTTTATGGCCATGAGCGCTTCGGTTGGCAGATCAGCGAGGGGATTGGCCGGCGTCTTAAACTTTCCAATAACGAGCTTGAGGCGTTACGCAAAATGATTTTTTGGCATTTGCGGCCAGGGTATCTTGCTGATCATCAGGTTATTACGCCCAGGGCGGCATTTCGTTTTTTTAGAGATACTGCCGATGAGGCGTTAAGCGTGTTAATGATTTCGCTTGCTGATCAGCGTTCAACTAAAGGGCCAAAGTCGACGCGGCAGGACCATCAGCAGCATGAACGCGGCGTTGCATGGTTGTTCAAAGAATTCTTTAAGCGGCAGAAACAGCAAAAATCAAAGCGATTGGTTACGGGACACGATTTGATGCAGCGATTTCATCTTAATCCTAGTCCTCTCATCGGCTCAATGCTTGCGGAAATCGAGGAATTGCAGGCGATCGGCGAAATACGCACGAAACAGGAGGCATTGCTTGCCGCGGGACGATTAAGTAAACAGAAAGAGAAAAAGCATGGTGCACATTGAATTAAGGAGAGTAGGAAGCATTGCGGTATTGGATTGTTCAGGTAGTATCGATATTGATGCTGCAGCTTTTATTGAAATGATTGGCTGGTGTTTAGAGAACGGTTTTAAAGAGATACTCTGCAATTTTGAGAACGTCAATTTTGTGGATTATGCCGGACTTTCGGTTATCGCCGTAGGGTATAAAGATGTGGTTAACCGCAAGGGCGCTATAAAATTTCTTAACGTTCCTGCACACATCAAAAAGCTCTTATGCATGGTGCATCTTGATGAGGTCTTTGAAGTTTTTTCTGATGAGAGCGTCGCGCTGAAGAGCTTTGAGGAAGATAAGGTTATTTCGGAAATCCAGCATAGGCAGTTGCGTCGACGATTCAAGCGTCTGCCGCTTGAATTATCAATTGAGTTTAAATCACCTTTCAAGACGGAAGATTTTCATACGGGCAAGGTTTTAAATATCAGCGGCGTTGGCTTGCTGATGTTTGTTGACACTGTCTATCCGCTTGGTGAAATATTGCGCATAAGGCTGCCGTTACAGCCTAAGCCGGGAATGCTTGAGATGGATGCGAAGGTTGTATGGTTGGTGCAGAAGGAATTGCAACCGCAGATCTTTCCGGGCATGGGTTTGGAATTCCATAATCTGGATACCGAAACCCAAAAAATGATCGTTGAGTATGTTGAGCGCAACCTTCCTTTAAGCTGCTCGGCCGAAGAGTAGCAAAATCGTTCATGAAAATAGCAAAACGTAACGTACTTATTGTAGTAGTTATCCTTTGCCTATTGCTTGTTATCGGCTTGTCGTATCTTAGCAGTATATTCCTCCCCACTAAAGTAAAATCCTTGCTTATCCAGGCTATCGAAGAAACAACGCACAAAAAAGTTACGGTTGAACGTATTCAATTTCACGTTTTTAAGGGCGTGATGCTCTACAATATCCGTATCTTTGACGAGCAGCGCGAGTTGGCCAGCGTTCAAGAGGCATCGTGCAGGGTTTTGTTCATCCCTATTATTTCTAAAAGAATTATTATTCCCTCTCTTGTTATGCAATCACCGAAGCTGTTTCTTAACCGTCGGAATGATGGGAGCTGGAATATCCAGGATCTTGCGTTGAAGCAGTACGCGCAACGACAGGAAAAGCCGCTTAGCATCGCGATTTATTCATTTAAAATTAACAATGGTTGCGTTATCGTTAAGGATGACGCTGTTGTTCCTTCTGTGGATGCCACGTTTGACCATATTGAGGCATCCTCGCGCATTTTCTTCCCCGGATCAGTCACGTATGATCTAAAAGCTCAAGTACAAAGTGCTCAACCATTTACTTTATTATCCAAAGGCGAGTATCGGTTCCTCCCTGGGCAGCTGGAGGCAAAGATTTGGGCAGATAATGTGACTCCTGCTTTAGTTGAGCCTTATAGCAAATTACTGGGCATTGCCATAGCTGATGGAGTTGTTGATGCAAATGCGCTGGTGCGTTTTAAGGACGCGGTGCTTGATTGTGATCTGCAGGTGCACACAAAAGGACTATCCTCGCAAATAGATAGATTTTCTGTCAACCTGACCGCAGCTATAAACGCATCTATCCGTTATAATAGCGTCTCAAATCAGTGGCAGTATTCAGGAGCTGCAAAGCTTTCTCAATCGAGTATAAGCGGTTTAGATGTAGTTGGCCGGGTTGAAAAAATTGACGGATCCTTAACGTTTGGGCCTGAAGGGGTAAAAACTGATAAGCTCGATGTTGCTATCTGGGATATTCCGTGTAAGGCTTCATTTGAAAGTGTCTTTGGCCCCGATGCGCATATTGCGATCGCAGTTGATAGTGCGCTCGATGCAAGAACCGCGTTGCAGTTTGCGCGCGATAAATTTTCTGTTTCCTTGCCCTTTCAGGTAGAAGGTCCGGCAACGCTTGATGTCGCCATTGATGTCAGGCCCCATGCGCAAATGCCGGTTCGAGTAACGGGTGGTTTGGCAGTGGCAGATGCAATAGTGCTTTCTGAACAATTAAAAAATCCTCTACAGCATGTACGTGGACGATTTTCGTTCAGCCAGAACCAAGTTGCCTGGGAAGGCGTATCCTTTTCTTATCAGGATATCCCGTTTACCTCAAGCGGCGCGCTCACTGATTTTCTATCGCCTGGCATACAACTGAAACTTTCCTCTCCTGACTTTTCTTTTGATTCTATTATGGCGATGCAAGGAAAAAAGATCGCCATCTCAAGCTGCAATGGCTTATTCAAGCGTTCGGCTTTTAATATGCAGGGGACCATTGATTTTGCCGATAGTGCATCTGTGATGGCGAATCTCAAAATGACGGTGGCGGTTGTTCTTGGTGATCTGGTGAGCACGGTAAGACATCCTGCGCTTGCCTGGGATCGTATTAAGCCTGCAGGTACGGTTAAGACAGAGATTAATTTTTCCGGAGATCCTCGCCAAATAAGTGCCTGCCGCATCGAAGCAAAAGGGGCCGGCGAGGGCGTTTCGTTGTATGGGCTGCGGCTTGACAGTGCTTTGTTTTCTTATTTTCAACAGGAAGGCATTATTGATATCCCGCTTAAGCTCACCCTGTATGATGGAATAGTTGATTCGACCTTTTCATTGAATCTTAACGCAGAGCAGTTTCCCTATTGGGTCTCAACGGTAATCCAGGGGTTAAAGATTGAAAAGCTTAAACTTGATACTAATGCAAAGGATAAAGATATTGCGGGGACAATCCAGGCAGATGGAAAATTCCACGGTTTTGGCAACGATCTTAACCGTATAAACGGCGCAGGAAAGATCATAATCAAAGATGGCAATCTCTGGCAGTTAAATCTTTTTAAAGGGCTTGGCGCAGTCTTGTTTGACCAAGATTTTTTCACCAATATAATCTTTCGCGAAGGATATTGTAATTTTGTTGTTCAGGATCAAAACATCGCCACCAATAATCTAGTGTTGAAAAGTAATGTTGCGGATATGAACGGATCCGTTAGAATCGGATTTGATAGCTCACTCGATGCCTCGCTCGATGTGCACGTGCTCGATGAAATGGTCCCCTTAAC
>JAGOIJ010000171.1 GCA_017995695.1 Candidatus Omnitrophota bacterium
GCATTGTTGGGTATAGTGGATCGCGTAAATCAACACCGTTTGCTGCGCAGGTTGCCGCAACCGATGCTGCCAGAAAAGCTAAAGAAATCGGCATTAAAGAGGTTGAGGTCTGCGTTAAGGGGCCGGGTTTCGGCAGGGAATCAGCAATCAGGGCTTTACAGGCTTCAGGTTTGACGATTACGACGATAAAGGATGTGACACCGGTTCCGCATAATGGGTGTCGTCCAAAGAAGAAAAGGAGAGTTTAAGTACCCATGGCTCGGTATACAGATGCAGTATGTAGGTTGTGCCGCCGCGAGGGGCAAAAGTTATTTTTAAAAGGGCCTAAATGCACAAGCCCCAAATGCACTATTGCTAAAAGGGCAACAGTTCCTGGACAGCACGGGCAAAGCAGGATCAAACTTTCCAACTACGGTCTGCAGCTGCGTGAAAAACAAAAAGTAAAACGATCGTATGGAGTGCTGGAAAAGCAGTTCCGTCGTTATTTTGAGTTAGCTTCTAAATCCAAGGGCGTTACCGGAAAGATCCTTTTGCAGCTTCTTGAGCGAAGGCTTGATAATGTGGTGTACCGCCTTGGCTGGGCGCTTTCCCGGGCAGAAGCCCGGCAGATCGTGCGCCATAATTATATCTTTTGCAATAACAAACGCGTCAATATCCCTTCGTATTTAATTAACGCAAGCGATATTATTTCGGTGAAATCAAAAGAGAACGCGCAAAAAAAGATTCGCACTATTATGGAAGCTTCCAAGGATATCAGTGTCCCATCATGGCTTACGCGGGATGCGCAAGAGTTAAAAGCAACCGTCAACCGGCTGCCGGAGAAAAACGATATTACACTACCGATTCAGGAACAGCTGATCGTAGAGTTGTATTCCAAGTAGCCATTTGGCATTTCATAACCAATTGCTAAGGAGAGGATATACATGGGAATAAAATGGAGAGATTTTCAGCTACCCAAGCGGCTTGAGTGTGATGAGTCTACCTATACCAGCACCTATGGAAAGTTTTCTGCTGCTCCGTTTGAGCGCGGCTATGGCGTGACCGTTGGCAACTCATTACGCAGGGTTTTACTTTCCTCTATAGAAGGAAGTGCTGTTATTTCAGTAAAGTTTTCAGGCGTTCAACATGAATTTTCAACTATCCCCGGCGTGCTTGAGGATGTCCCGGAAATAATCCTCAATATCAAGAATCTTGTATTGAATTCTCACTCCAAGATTCCTAAAACTATTACGCTTAAGGCGGACAAAAAGGGCGCAGTTACGGCAAAAGACATTGAAACCGACGAGACTATCGAGATTATTAATCCGGATCTGCACATCGCAACACTTACCAAAGACACCAAGTTTCACGTGGAGCTGGAAGTTGCCCGCGGCAGAGGCTATGTGCCTGCGGAATTAAACAAGCGCGATGATCAGCCGATTGGCACGGTCGCCATCGACTCAATTTTTACGCCGGTCAAAAAAGTTAATTTCGACGTCGAGAATACGCGCGTCGGACAACGCACTGACTATGACAAGCTGAACCTTGAGATTATTACCAATGGCTCGCTGAATCCCAAAGATGCGCTTCTGTACGCTTCCAACATCTTGCAGCGGCACTTGGATATCTTTGTCAATTTTGGCCAGCTACCCGATGAGATCGAGGAAGAGCCAGAGATGACCAAGGAAGAAGCAGCGCTGTATGAAAAATTAAGACTGCCTATTTCAGAGCTGGAACTTTCAGTACGCAGTTCAAACTGTTTGCGAGAAGCTAATATCAAGATCATCGCTGACTTAGTTAAAAAGAATGAAGAAGAGATGCTTGGGTTTAAGAACTTCGGCAAGAAATCATTGAACGAAATCAAAGAGCTCTTGCTGGGCATGGGGTTGACCTTAGGCATGCCGATAGATCCCAAGAAATTAAAGAAAGCTTAACGCGCGAGAGGACCCATGAGACATAATATAACAAGGAATCAACTCAATAGATTCTCTAGTTGGCGCAAGGCAACTCTTTCGAGTCTTGCCCGTAACATGTTATTGCATCAAAGCATCAAGACAACGGAGGCGAGAGCCAAGGCTGCGCGTCCGGTAATCGAAGAGCTCATTACGCTGGCGAAAAATAATACCCTGGCTGCGAAGCGGCAGGCATTTAAGACGCTGAATGACCATCGTTTAGTAAAGATGTTATTTACTGATATTGGTCCGCGTTTTGCGAATCGCGCAAGCGGTTTTACCCGCATCCTTCATATGACGCAACGCCGAGGGGATAACGCGCGCATGGTAATCTTTGAGTTGACTGAAATTAAGAAGATTGAGCGTAAGGCAAGCAGAAAAAAACAAAAAAGCAAGGAGCAGGAACTGCAAACGCAACAGCCAGTGCCTTCAGCTGACGCAGGGCAGGCAGAAGGTCGCGAGGAAAAGCATTCGCACGTTGAAACATTGGTAAAAGAGAAACCTCCTGTTACCAAAAAACCGACTAAGAATTTCCTGGGTGGCTTAAAGGGAATTTTCAAAAAAGAACGCGATTCCTTATAAACTAACGTAACGTATGCAAGAGCATGCAAGGCTGGCTGACCGCCTCAAATTAATCAATCCGTCTTCAACGCTTGCCATTACTTCCAAGGCAAAGAAATTAAAAAGCGAAGGCAAGGATGTTGTGAGCTTTGCCGCTGGCGAGCCGGATTTTGACACGCCTGATTTTATCAAGCAGGCTGCCATCGAAGCTATCAATGCCGGTTTCACTAAGTATACGCCTACCACCGGAACCCCTGAACTTAAGAAACTTATCTGCGAAAAATTCAAGAAAGATAATGCGCTTGAGTATGCCCCAAGCCAAATAGTGGTTTCATGCGGGGCAAAGCACAGTATTTTTAATATTCTGCTTGCGCTCGTTAATCAGGGCGATGAGGTCTTGATTCCATCTCCGTATTGGGTTAGCTATCCGGAGATGGTTAACGTATGCCTTGGCGTTCCTCGTTTCATCAACACTTCCGCCGATAATAACTTTAAAATTACTGCGCAAGCGCTCACGCAGGCAATCACCCCCAGAACCAAAGTCCTTATTTTAAACAGTCCTTCGAATCCAACCGGCTGCGTGTATTCCCACGAAGAGTTGCAAGCAATTGCCGATATCTGCGTTAAGCACGCTATCCTGGTGATCAGCGATGAGATTTATGAAAAGATAATCTTTGATGGCCTTAAGCATGTCTCCATCGCATCGCTTAACAAGAAGATATACGATTTAACGGTAACGGTGAACGGCCTTTCAAAGAGTTTCTCCATGACGGGCTGGCGGATTGGTTATCTGGGAGGGCCGCAGGATATCGTTAATGCCATATCGAATCTGCAGGATCATTCGACATCAAATCCTACATCGATTAGCCAACAGGCAGGTGTTGCGGCATTAAGCGCGTCTGATGAATTTGCGCTCAAGATTAAAGCTACCTTTCAGGAGCGCAGGGATGTCTTGATAAAGCGTCTTAAGCAAATAAAATAAATAGGCTATGTTACTCAGG
>JAGOIJ010000172.1 GCA_017995695.1 Candidatus Omnitrophota bacterium
TTCTGGTAAGCGCATCGTACGCAGATATTCCTTGCCTTCCGGTGCCGGTACGTATTGTTCTTTGCTTAAGAAAATTTGCGCTCGTCACAACGTTCAGGAGGCAATCGTTTGTAGTGTCGTGCCTAAGGCTACTGCGCTTTTGGCAAAAGAATTGCAGTTGATACTTGGCTGCAAGCCTATTATAATAGGTAGGGATTGCAAGGTTCCGATTAAGAATCGTTACCGTAAACCTGCGCTCGTTGGCCAGGATCGGTTAGTTAATGCCTTTGCAGGCGTTAAGCTATATGGTCAGCCTCTCATAGTTATTGATTGCGGGACTGCGGTAACTTTTGATATACTATCTGCTCAGGGCGCTTATGAGGGAGGAGTTATCCTTCCGGGTTTGCAACTTTCGCTTGATGCGCTTTTTGAGCGCACCGCATTGTTGCCAAGCGTGTCCGTCAGTAAGCCGCGCGAGTTGATTGGCCGTGACACAAAAAGCAGCATGCTGTCAGGGGCAGTGTTTGGTTTTGCTTCGCTTATCGACCATATGGTTATCCGGCTGAATAAAGAAATTGGCGTTCGTGCTCGGGTTATCCTCACCGGCGGAAATGCAGATTTGATGGGCGAATATTGTAAGCGCATCGATGTAAAAGATAGCGATTTAACCTTAAAAGGAATTCAGTTGATGTATTCCCAGTTTAAAAGTAAGGTTTCATGAGCTAGAAAGCTAAGCGTATGCAAGAACAGGAAAGAAGACAATTTCCCCGGCTATCTCTTGATAAAGAGATCGAATATACGATTCTCGGCAAGGAGGAGCCAGACCTTGTTATTACCGGGACCAGGAATATCAGTTCCAGCGGTGTATGTATTATTGTGTTTGAATATATCGAGCCAGGGTCTTTGTTGGGTCTTAAATTTGTGATACCGGGAGTTAGTAATGTTATGTATGCGCAGGGCACGGTTGTGTGGATCCGCGATAAGAAAACCGGCAAGCAGGCATCAACTCGTTCTGCGTATGAGATCGGTGTTATTTTTAACCAGATCAAAGAGGAGGATAAAGCGATTATTGAACGCTTTATGCTTACCAAAGAAAAAAAATCTTGACAAAAATTTTTTTTTACCTATAATTAGCACTCTTAGGAAAAGAGTGCTAAAATAAACTAACTAAGGAGGTGGGAGAATGAAGATACAACCATTAGGCGATCGCGTGGTGGTTAAGCCTTTAGAGGCAGAATCAAAGACTAAGGGCGGCATTGTGTTGCCAGATACCGCTAAGGAAAAGCCTCAAGAGGGCGAGGTGGTGGCAGTGGGCAAGGGCAAGGTTTTAGACAGCGGCAGCGTGCAGCCCATGGAAGTTAAAGTTGGCGACAGGATTTTATACGGGAAGTATTCCGGTAATGAGATTACTACTAAAGATGGTGATGAGTTGCTGATTATGCGCGAGGAAGATATTTTGGCAGTAATTAAGTAATAACGCTAAAGAGGCAATATATCCCAAGTCAATCGTGAGTGGGGCTTAGGATCAATGTTTCAGCGTTAACGAGCGGGAAAATTCAGGAGGAAGGTATGGCAAAAGAGTTATTGTTTAGGGATGAAGGCCGCAGAAAAATCTTAAGCGGCGTTGAGCAGCTGGCAGCAGCTGTGAAAGTCACCCTTGGGCCTAAGGGCCGCAATGTGGTGATTGATAAGAAATTCGGTTCACCGACCATCACTAAGGATGGTGTGACCGTGGCTAAAGAGATCGATCTGGAAGATGCCTTTGAAAATATGGGCGCCCAGATGGTCAAAGAAGTTGCGGAAAAGACTTCGGATATTGCTGGCGACGGAACGACCACGGCAACTATTCTTGCCGAGTCTATTTATCGCGAAGGTTTAAAGAATGTCACCGCAGGCGCAAATCCTATGGCTATTAAGCGCGGGATTGAAAAAGCGGTTGAGAAAGTCATTGAAGAGCTGCGTAAGCTCTCTAAAGACGTAAAAGATAAAAAAGAAATTGCACAAGTTGCTTATATTGCGGCAAACTGCGACCGGACCATTGGCGATCAGATTGCAGAGGCCATGGATAAGGTTGGCAAAGATGGTGTTATCACGGTTGAGGAAGCAAAATCAACGGCAACTACCTTAGAAGTAGTTGAAGGTATGCAGTTTGATCAAGGGTATCTTTCTCCTTATTTTGTGACGGATACAGAGCGTATGGAGGTGTTGTTGGAAGAGCCATACATCCTGATCCATGAGAAAAAGATATCGTCACTAAAAGATCTTCTGCCGTTACTGGAGAAGGTTGCTCGCACCGGAAAGCCTTTGCTGATTTTGGCAGAGGAAGTGGAAGGTGAGGCATTGGCAACGTTAGTTGTTAACAAAATCCGTGGCACCTTGACTGCTTGTGCCGTGAAGGCGCCTGGTTATGGCGATAGACGTAAAGCCATGCTTGATGATATTGCTATCCTTACCGGTGGCAAGGCCTTGACTGAAGATTTAGGCATCAAGCTTGAAAACGTTGATATTGATGATTTAGGTCGGGCCAAGAAGGTGCGCATTGACAAAGAAAATACCACTATTGTCGAGGGCGCAGGCAAGACCCAGGCCATCAATGCCAGGATCGCGCAGATTAAAAAGCAGGTTGAAGATACAGATTCAGATTATGATAAAGAGAAACTGCAGGAACGGTTGGCAAAATTAGCCGGTGGTGTAGCAGTCATCAATGTGGGCGCTGCAACTGAAACGGAAATGAAAGAGAAAAAGGCCCGTGTTGAGGATGCCTTGCACGCAACCCGCGCAGCTGTTGAGGAAGGTATTATCCCTGGCGGTGGCGTAGGTCTGGTGCGCACCATTCCTGTCCTTGAGAAAATGAAATTAAGCGAGGATGAAACCATTGGCGTTGAGATTGTCAAGCGCGCCTTGGAAGAGCCAATCCGGCAGTTAGCAAATAACGCAGGCCTTGAGGGTTCTGTGGTGGTGCAAAAGGTTAAAGCGGAAAAAACCACGGTTGGTTATGATGTCAGCCAGGATGCCTATGTTGATATGATTGACGCAGGCGTCATTGATCCGACCAAGGTTACTCGCTCTGCCTTGCAGAATGCCGCAAGCATTGCCGCGCTATTGTTAACCACGGAAGCGTTAATAGCGGACAAGCCTGAAAAGGAAGAGAAGATGCCACCAATGCCACCAGGAGCAGGCGGTTATGGCGGCGGCGGAATGTATTAATTTGTTGGTCCTCTTGGGTAAAGCTTAAGAGGAAAAGAAAGCCAAATGAGGGCAAGGAAAGTTTCTTGCCCTCATTTTTTATGCGCGTTGGTCAGTAGCGTTATGCAGCTTTGCCGGTCTATTACGATACCAACATTGCGGCGCGGGTCCTGCCTTAGCCTGTCTCTCGCAGGAACGCTTGTTTTGCCCCAGCGTGGCAAAACTGCGCTCATGTCCTCGGCCTCGCTCTTCCAGATCATCCTTTTAGCGGGGAAACCATGCCCGCTCGGCCTGTGGATGTCCTGCTCGAGTCCAGTCTAAGGC
>JAGOIJ010000022.1 GCA_017995695.1 Candidatus Omnitrophota bacterium
ATCCTTGAAACATCGCTCATGTATGCGCCGACAGGCATACGGCAGTTTATCCAGGCTATGCCGTTGTGGCTTAAGCAGAAATTGTGGATTCCGGAGATTATCCGCAAAGAGTTAAAGTATAAGGGTGAGCTTTTATTTTGCGAACATCATGAATCTCACGCTGCCAGCGCTTTTTTTCCGTCACCATTTAAGGAGGCGGCCTTTTTAACCATGGATGGTGTGGGCGAGTGGGAAACCGCAAGTTTCGGCGTAGGAAGAGAGAATGCGCTTGCTATCCAGCAGTACCTAAAATTTCCCCATTCATTAGGGCTTCTGTATTCCGCGTTCACGTATTATACGGGTTTTAAGGTTAATTCTGGAGAATATAAACTTATGGGTCTGGCTCCGTATGGGCAGCCACGGTATGTTTCAGTTATCCGCGATCATCTGTTGGACTTAAAAAAAGACGGTTCTTTTAAGCTTAATATGAAGTATTTTGGTTTTGGTAATGGATTGCGTATGACTAACGGGAATTTTGATAAACTTTTTGGTGGACCAGCGCGTAAACCCGAAACCAAAATCTCGCAACGGGAAATGGATATTGCTGCGTCGATTCAAGTTGTGACTGAAGATATTATGCTGCGCATGGCTCGGCACGTTTATGATGTCACTGGGCTCGATGCGTTATGCCTTGCTGGAGGGGTTGCGTTAAATTGTGTTGGTAACGGCAAGATAGTGCGGGAGGGGCCTTTTAAGCATGTCTGGATTCAACCGGCCAGCGGCGATGCTGGTGGGGCCTTGGGAGCAGCATTGTTGGTATGGTTTAGTTATCTTAATAAGCCTCGTAACCATCAGCACCAACGGGATAGCCAACATGGTTCGTTCTTAGGGCCAAGATTTTGCGATGAAGATATTGAGCAATTCCTCTTGAACAAGGGCATAATTTTTAAGAAATTAGCATCTGATCAGCTTCCTGAGGTAGTGGCAACCTTAATTGACGCCGGCAATGTTATTGGTTGGTTCCAGGGCAAAATGGAGTTTGGCCCGCGCGCCCTGGGCGCGCGCAGCATCATCGGCGATGCGCGCAATCCTGCAATGCAGTCGAAGATGAATCTAAAAATTAAATTTCGCGAGTCATTTCGTCCGTTTGCCCCGACAGTGTTAAGGGAGCATGTTGCAGAGTGGTTTAAGCTTAATCAGGAAAGCCCCTATATGCTGTTGGTAGCCCAGGTTCAGGAGAGCATACAAACAGGCCAAGGTACAACAGATGCTACGCTTCGCGGATTTGATAAGCTTAAGGTCGTGCGCTCAAAGATTCCTGCGGTAACGCACGTTGATTATTCTGCGCGTATACAGACCATTGAACGCCAGGATCATCCGCTATATTACGATATGATTAACGCCTTTTATAAGAAAACCGGTTGCCCGGTTATTATCAACACATCATTTAATGTTCGCGGTGAGCCTTTAGTGTGCACACCTGAAGATGCCTTTACCTGTTTTATGCGCACGGAAATGGATTATCTGGTGATGGGGTCGTATCTTTTAGATAAACGTCAACAGGAGCCTTTGCATGCTGATACGCATTGGCAAAAGGAATTTGAGTTAGACTAAATGGAAATTATTGATTATTCAAAAAGCTCTTTACGCAAGTTCGCCATCGTGATGGCAGCGGCGTGCTTTGTGTTTGCAGGTTTCTTATTTATAAGGCATCATCAAGTGCAGATCAGCCTTGTGGCGCTCGCTCTTATTTTCTTGTCGTTAGGTATATTACTGCCATTAAGTCTGCGTCTGGTGTATAAAGGCTGGATGAAGTTTGCGTTCGTGCTTTCTTGGGTCAATACGCGTCTTATTTTAGTTGCGGTGTTTTATCTTGTTTTTACCCCTATGGGGATTTGCTTGAGGTTGTTAGGAAAAGATTTTCTGGAACGAAAATTTGACCCGCTGGCTGATACTTATTGGAAAAAGAAGGAACGCCTGGCCAAGACATACACGCGCCAGTTTTAGCCTCGTTATTAACACCAACGTTCACATTGGTATTAATAGGGTAGGTAGCACTTAAGGGGTATCTACCCTGCGGATAACTTAAGAGGAGGAAGCATGAGTATTCTAAAAGAATTCTGGGATTTCTTAAAGGTGCGTAAAAAGTGGTGGCTTGCTCCTATTATTATCATGCTTCTTTTGTTGGGCGCTTTAATATTCTTTACGCAAGGCACTGCCGTTGCACCATTTATTTACACGTTGTTTTAATATTGCGCTTATGGCAAGAAACCCAATACCGTCGCCTCATGAAGTTCGCGCCATACTTGCGGTGCGTAATGACCGTTTTGGTGAATTCTTGTTGAATATCCCTGTTTTTAAAGCGCTTAAACAACGATTCGCAAATGCTACGTTGACAGTTGTCGTGGATCCTTATGTCGAAGGGTTAGCGCACCTTATTCCTTCGATTGATGAGGTTGTGTGTTTTGGCTCCCAGAAACATTCTTTAGCGGAGCTGATCCTTTTGCATCGGATGCTTAAAAAGAAAAGATTTGACGTGGCATTAATCTTGAATCCTACGCGCGACATGCATATGCTTTCATTTGGATTAGGTATTCCGGTGCGGGTTGGCTATAAGCGTAAGTGCCCTTTTTTTCTCACGCATACGATTATTGACAATAAGGCCCTGGGGTTGAAACATGAGATTGACGCAAATCTTGAATTAGCGGCGCTGTTGGGAGTTTCAGCTCAAGATCGCGCAGTTTCTTTGCAATTAGATAAAAATCGCGTTGATGCTTTTATGAATGAGCATAACATTATCACTCAAACTAAGCCATTGATTGCCGTGCATCCTTCGACGAGCGATCCAGTGAAACAATGGCCGGTAGAACGATTCCAAGCGCTGGCCTTAAGAATAGTTAATGAGCTGGCGGCTAATGTTGTGGTAGTGGGCGGCCAAGCAGAAGCAGGTGTTATGCGGCAGAGTTTCGATAATCTTGCTTCGGGTGTTGTTAATCTTATCGGCAAGACGAGCTTACCGGATCTAGCCGGTGTTCTTTCTCATTGCGCTGCGCTTGTTTCTGGGGATAGCGGGCCAGTGCATCTGGCAAGCGCCGTAGGAATCCCTGTTGTAGCATTGTTCCGTAATGACCTTCAGGGTAAAACTGCTCACCGCTGGGGCCCTGCTTCTCAAAGAAGCATTGTGTTGGAAGCACCAAGATTGAGCGATATTAGCGTGAGCGATGTTTTTTTAAAAGTAAAGGAGTTAGTGAAACCATGAACTATGTGATTATGCTGGCAGGAGGCACAGGTACGCGTTTTTGGCCTTTAAGCAGGGCGCATGAGCCTAAGCAGCTTATGCGTTTAGCCTCATGCGATCCCATGCTTGCTGATGCCGTTAAGCGTATGCAAGGCGTTGTGGCAAAAAAGCAGCTTTTTGTGGCAAGCAATATGATGCAGAAAGAAAAAATTAGTCGCTGTCTGCAAGGCCTTGGGTTATATCCAGAAAATATATTTTTTGAGCCGAACGCCAAAAGTACGCTTGCCCCCATCGCGGTCCTTAGTCAGCTTATCTATATGCACGATAAAGAAGCTGTTATCGCTGTTATTCCTTGCGACCATTACGCAAAGAAGACGGCGCTTTTCCAGCAGACGATCAGGCAGGGCATGAGGGCGGCGCAGGGAGGATATATCGTAACTATAGGGATGAAGCCACATGGTCCTGAAACGGGCTATGGTTATATTAAGGCAGGCGTTAAACTTTCTTCGGCTAAGATCGCCCGTTTGTTTCGCGTGGAGCGCATGATTGAGAAGCCTAATCAAGCCAAAGCCCAGAAGCTCATTGCGCAAAAACATTGCTTCTGGAATGGAGGCATCTTTATTTTTCAGGCAGCAACGTTGATGCATGAGATACGGCATCTTATGCCGCGTATGTTTCACCAGATCGGCCTTATTAAAAACAGGCAGGATGTCGCCAGAATTTGGAAAACACTGCCTTCTATTTCTATTGATTATGCAATTATGGAAAAGAGTAAAAAGCTTGCCGTTATTGCTGCGGAATACGGCTGGATTGACGTGGGAAGCTGGAGGGCGATCGAGGGGATGTTCGGTAAGGATAACAGGGGAAACATTACCAAAGGTATTACTGTTGATATTGGCAGCAGCGATAGTATTATGTGGGGAAAAGATCGGCTTATCGCTACCTTGGGGTTGCGCAATACGCTGATTGTTGATACCAGCGATGCGCTTTTGGTGTGCGCCAAAGACCGGTTCCAGGATATTAAAAAGCTGGTTGGAATGTTGCAGCAGAAGAAAAGCTTGAGAAAGTTTCTTTGAACAAATTTCTGATTATTAATCCATTTGGGATCGGGGATGTTTTATTTACCACCCCGCTGGTGAAGGCGATCAGGCATTACTATCCTCACGGCCTAATTGGCTATTGGTGTAATGAGCGGGTAAAAGATGTCTTGCAAACGAATCCGAGAATTGATACAATCTTTTCTCTGTCTCGCGGTGACCTGAAGAAAATATTTCAGCATTCAACCTCTGAAGGGATAAGTCGCACCTTTGGTCTTTGGTCGGCGTTGCGCAAGGCGCACTTTGACGTTGCTTTTGATTTTTCACTCGATCATCGCTACGCCCTTGTTGCTATGCTTGCCGGTATTCGACGGAGAATCGGGTATGATTACCGAGGACGCGGCAGGTTTTTAACTGACAGGATATTGCTAGAAGGATATGCGCAGCGGCATGTTGTTGAATATTATGCCGACCTTTTGCAATTCGTTAAGCTTAAACCATTGAATCTTGCAATGGAGTTGTTTGTAACGGACGCTGAAGATCAACGCGCGCTGGGTTTACTTACACATTTGGGAGCGCGCAAGAATGTCATGCGTGTCGGAATAGTTCCCGGCGCTGGCGCAAGTTGGGGTAAGGAGGCAGCGCTTAAGCACTGGCCGGCCATAAAATTTAAGCATTTGGCCGATATGGTTATGCGTGAGCTTAAGGCGGATGTTGTTCTTTTGGGAGATGAAGGAGAGCGGCCATTAGCCGATTCTATCGTTGGCATGATGCAGCAGAAGCCCATTGATTTGGTTGGCAAGACTGATGTGAAGGAACTCGCTGCAGTTATAAAGAATCTTGATGTGCTGGTTACGAATGATGGAGGCCCCTTGCATATGGCTGTTGCGCTTGGAATCAAAACCGTGTCGTTATTCGGTCCGGTTGATGAACAGGCGTATGGACCTTTCCCCGCGAGCCCCTTGCATCGGGTGGCGCATGCAGCAGTTTCCTGTCGGCCTTGTTATAAACAGTTCAGGATGCCCTTGTGTGAGCGTGACCGGGAATGTCTTAAATCTATTAACGAACAGGATGTGTTTATACTCCTTAAGGATCTTTTAGGGTAAACGAATATGCAGAAAAAACTTCCAATTTCAGTTGTCGTTTTGACTAAAAATGAAGAACGGTGCATTGCCGAATGTCTTGAGTCTGTGTCGTGGGCTGATCAAGTTATCGTTGTTGACGATGAAAGCACCGATAATACACTTTCTATTGTGAAGCGATACACCAATGCTGTATTTTCAAAGAAAATGGATGTTGAGGGGCGTCATCGCAACTGGGCGTATGCGCTTGCGCGCAACCAATGGGTCTTAAGCCTTGACGCAGATGAGACCGTGACCCCCGAGTTGAGTGAAGAGTTAAGATCAGCGATTACTGATGAGCGGTTTGTCGCGTATTCTATACCTCTGCGTAATTTTATCGGAGATTATTGGGTGCGTTACGGCGGCTGGTATCCTGCGGCAAAGGTGCGTTTATTTAAAAAAGATAAATTTAAGTATGAAGAGGTAGAGGTGCACCCGCGTGTATTTATTGATGGCGCATGCGGCCATTTAACTCGCGATATCATCCATAAGGGGTATCCTGATATAGAGCACTTTTTAGCCAGTATCAACCGTCAATCGACGCTGGAGGCGGTAAAGTGGGTTAATACTAATCGTCAGATGTCGCTGGGTCGGGCGCTCTGGAGGACGGTAGATCGGTTTTTCCGGCGTTTCTTCGGAAAAAAAGCGCACAAGGACGGGTTATATGGTTTTGTGATTGCCTATTTCGATAGTTTATATCAGATCGTTAGTTACGTTAAATATCGCGAAATGAAAAAGAAGAAAGGGGCTTGATAATGAGAGTATTGATTACCGGTGGCGCAGGCATGGTAGGAAGTCATGCCGCAGAATTCTTTGCGAAAAAAAATTCAAAAAACGAAGTCATTGTTTTGGATAATCTTATGCGTTCTCAAATCTTTGGCTATGATAAGGCTTCGGTTGAATTTAACTGGAATTATCTTGCGCAGTTCAAAAATATCGAGCGCATCAAAGGAGATGTGCGTAATGACGCTGATGTGGCTAAGGCTGTAGGCAAGGGGGTGGATGTTTTGATACACACGGCCGGCCAGCCAGGAGTACCGTCGAGCGTTCGGGAGCCCAAAGAGGATTTTAGTATCAATGCCTTTGGCACGCTTAACGTGCTGGAAGCGGTGCGCAAGAAATCCAATAAAACTATTTGCGTTTATTGTTCGACTAATAAGGTTTACGGAGAGAATGTTGATTCCCTCGCATTAGCAGAAATTGAAAAACGATATGTGTTTAAGGATACGCGTGGCATCGATGAGAAAATGTGCACTGATCTTACCGGCCATACTCCCTATGGCGTCTCAAAACTTGTTGGTGATTTATATATGCAGGAGTATAGCCATATCTATAAGATGAAAACCGGCGTATTTCGCATGTCATGCACCTATGGCACGCGGCAATTCGGATTTGAGGATCAGGGTTGGGTGGCGTGGTTTATTATTGCCACGCTTTTTAATAAACCGATTACTATTTACGGCAATGGAAAACAGGTGCGCGATATGCTGTATGCGGATGATCTGGTTGACGCTTTTAATCGTTTTATTGAAAGCGATTTAGAAAGAGGGCTATTTAATATTGGCGGTGGGCCCGATAATACAATTTCGTTACTTGAATTCGTAGAGGAGCTCAAGCGGCTAACGGGAAAATCGCCGCAGCTCACATTCTCGGATTGGCGCCCTTCGGATCAAAAAGTTTATATAACCGATACGGCGAAACTGCAAAAAACACTGCATTGGAACGCTAATACGCCGGTCAAGGAAGGAATACGCATTTTGACTGATTGGGTTAAGAATAATGAAAACTTCTTTGTGTAACATGCGCGAATTCCGCCTCCGCATGAAAGCAGTATTTTTGGATCGCGATGGCGTTATTAATAAATATCCTGGCGATCGTTTGTATGTTACCTCCTGGAGGCGTTTTGCGTTTATCCCCCGCGCAAAAAAAGCAATTGCGGCGTTAAGTAATGCTGGGTTTGGCATTTTTGTAATTTCGAATCAGGGTGGTGTGCAGAAAAAGATTTTTAGCCAGAGAACCCTTGATACTATCACGAAGAATATGCTTGTTGAGATCGAGCGTTCGGGTGGTCGCATCAATGCCGTATATTATTGCACGCACCGTAAAGAAGAGGGGTGTTCTTGCCGTAAGCCAAAACCCGGGTTGCTTAAGATTGCCCAGCGTGATTTCGGTATCGATCTTAAGAAATCTTTTTTTGTGGGCGATTCATTGATGGATATACAGGCTGCATTGGCTTGCGGGTGCACGTCAATCTTGGTACTTTCTGGAAGAGAAAAATTAGCAAACAAGCGCGCGTGGGAGCCAAAGCCCCATATTGTAGCAAAGGATCTTTATGAGGCTGCGCAGATCATTTTAGGAAAGCAATGATGCTATGAAAGTATTAGTGGTGTATGCTTCTTGCGGGGCAGGTCATTTTAAGGCAGCCGAGGCGATTTATGAAACGTTGCGGCAGCGGCTTCCGGCAGATGATGTGCAGCTTGAAGATATTCTTTCGCACGCTAACGCAATCTTTAAATTTTGCTATACGATTGGGTATACGTTTTTGGCGACGCGCGCCCGCGTTTTCTGGGCCATTGGTTTTTGGCTAACGCAGGTTCGTTGGTTGGGCCGTTTCCCCAGGAATTTAGCAGTATTCTTAGATACGGCAAACACCCAAGTATTTTCCCGAATGCTTATCCGAGAGAATCCTGATGTAATGGTTGCAACGCACTTTGTGCCATCTATTATTGCCGCTAACCTTAAGCGAACAGGGGCCATCAGCTCGCGGCTGATTACCGTGATTACTGATTTTGGCGCGCATCCTTTTTGGATTTCTCCCGGTATTGATCAGTATGCGGTTGCATCGGATTTTGTTAAAACGCAATTAGTTGACGCGGGAGTCCCTGAAGAAAAAATTGGCGTATGGGGGATCCCTATAGATGCTCGCTTTACCCGGCAGTATGATCGGAAAATAGTTGCGCAACGCAACGGATTAAATCCAGATCTGTTTACTGTTTTGGTTATGACCGGATCCTTTGGCTCTGGCCCGCTTGAAGAGATCGCCGAGGCATTGCATAGGGATACTCAAGTATTGGTAGTTTGTTCGGCCAACGTAAAGCTCTTTGACCGCCTGAAGAAAAAGAATCTTTCTCAGGTATTTGCATATGTGCAGGTGCCTAACATGCAGGAATTGATGGCTTGCGCTGATGTTATTATTACCAAGCCGGGAGGACTGACCATTTCAGAATCATTGGCTATGAATTTAGTGCCGTTATTTATTACTCCTATCCCGGGCCAAGAAACCTATAATATGCGGGAGTTAGCCAAAAAAGGGATCGGCTATCGACCGCGCAATGTGCGCGAAATAAAAGCGTGTATTCTGGATTTTAAGCAACATCCTGAAAAACTTAAGGCAGTGCAACGCAAGATTCAGGATTTTAAAAAGCCTCATGCCGCAACTAAAATCTGCGATGAAATATGCCAGGGTGGTGGTGGGTCTTCCTGTTGATGGTCCGTTTGACTACAGCATTCCAGACCAGTTCTTCTCTTCTATAAAGGTTGGCTCAAGAGTAAGGGTTCAATTCGGTGCGCGGAAAACAGTCGGCTATGTGGTTGGACTTTGTCCGCAGCCATCCGTAGTGAACGTCAAGCCATTATTGCAATTACTTGACGAGTGGCCTGTGTTTGGTGCCCGATCAATCTTGCTCGCGCGTTCGTTATCGCAGCACTATGCTTCCAGCCTAGGAGAAGCGCTTGTTGCGATGCTCCCCGATGCAGTGCGTAGGGGAAAACCTGTAACTCCGGTTCAGGAAGATAATACAGCATGTGTTGATAATAAGCCCGGCGTTACCTTGCTTCATGATTTAGAGGGAGATGCTCGCTTTAAGCGCTATGTTGAGCTTATAGCGGGCGTTATTGCGCGCAAGAAGACAGTCGTTGTTTTGGCGCCTGATCTTTCTACGGTGACCAAGTTAAGGGATATGATGCAAAAGCAGCTTTCCCTTGCGTGCGCTGTGGTATATCGCAACCAAGACCAGGAACTTTTAATTTGGCAACAAATTAGGCAGGGGGAGTTTCCTGTGGTGATTGGCATGCGTTCTGCGATCTTTACGCCTTTGCCGCGCCTAGGTTTGATAATTATGGATGAGGAGCATGATGTAGCTTATAAGCAGGATCAGGCCCCGCATTATCATGCTCGGGAAATTGCCTTGATGCGCGCGGGAATAGAAAAAGCGCAACTAGTTTTTGCAAGCCATGCCCCGTCTCTTGAGTTGATGCGTTTGGTGGTTGCAAAAAAGATTCAGTACGAACGCTTAGACAGAAATAAGATGTATCCTGTGGTTGATCTTGACCGGCCATTTTTCAGCCGGGGTAAGGCCGGAAGCGACACCTGCTTATCATCGTATCTCATTAACAGCCTCTCGCAGTGTCTTGAGAAAAAAGAAAAAGTTCTTTTGTTTGTTAACCGCCGAGGATTTGCCACATTTGCTTTTTGCAAACATTGTCAAACAGTTTTACAGTGTCCCCGGTGCGCCAGTAGCCTCATTTATCATTATAAGCACAAGCGGTTGTCCTGTCAGCATTGTAGTTATTCAAGCGAAGTCACGCAGATCTGTCCTCGTTGCAATGCGGGGTATATACGCTATTCGGGGATAGGTACGGAGAAGATTGAAAGTGAGCTGGCGCGGCTGTTTCCGGCAGCTCGGATCAAGCGACTAGAAGAAGCAGACGGATTGCAGCTTGATACCGTTGATATATGCATTGCAACGCAGGCGATTCTCAAGAAAGAGCTGCGCAATTTTGATCTTGTAGGCGTGCTAGCAATTGATAACATTCTGCACCATGCTGATTTTCGTTCTGCTGAAAAAGTTTTTGCTTTGTTGGTTGGGTTAACTCAGTTCACTACGAAAAGAATGATTGTGCAGACATCATTGGTCGAGCACCATTGTATGAAAGCGATTAAAGAGAACAAACCAGATATTTTTTATAGTAAGGAGCTCGCCCAGCGCAAACAGGCGAATCTCCCGCCTTTTAAGCGCCTGGCATATCTCCGGTTGCGCGGGATAAAGGAGGAACGCGTCAAGGAACGCGCTGAATTTTTGTATGATTACTTACGGGAGATTCCCAAGCCTGGCATTGAGGTAGTGGCGGCTGTTTCTGGGCAACCTTTAAAACTCCGGAATAAATTTTGTTGGCACATTGTGATGCGGGCTGCCAGCGCTAAGCAGGTATCCCGTTTTCTAAAAGAGCGTTTAAAAGGCGTTCGCCATGCAGGCGTGAATGTTACGATTGATGTTGACCCTATCTAACGATGATAGGTAATAGCTAAACTAAAGAAAGAAGCGCGCCATGAATATCGTTTTCTTAGGAAGTTCGCCGTTTGCAGTCGCTTGTCTTACATCGCTCATTTCTTCAGCGCACAATATCCTGTGCGTCGTGACGCAACAAGATAAGCAAAAAGGAAGGCATCTTCATCTTGCATCAACCGCGGTTAAGAAAGCTGCTGTTGATGCGCACATTGATGTCTTTCAGCCTCCCTCAATTAATACTGCGTCATCAGTCAATATCTTAAAATCCTACCAGGCAGATCTTTTTGTTGTGGTCGCGTACGGACAGATTTTGTCTTCGGAGGTGTTAACTTTGCCGCGCATCATGCCGCTCAATATTCATGCATCGCTCCTGCCGCGTTACCGGGGCGCAGCTCCCATAAATTGGGCGATTATTAATAACGAGCAGCAGACCGGTGTTACCAGTATGAAGATGGTAAGAAAGATGGATGCCGGCCCGATCATACTTCAGGAGCGGCTTGTTATTGAGGCGCATGATACGGTTGTTTCTTTGCAGGAGCGGTTAGCGTGCGCTGGAGCCCGCGTGCTGCTGGAAACTATACAGCGGATTGCTTCAAACAATGTGACGATGGTTAGCCAAAATGAGCGGGAAGTTTCTTTTGCCCCGAAACTTAAGAAGCAGGATGGTCTTATCGATTGGATTAAGAAAGCTCAGGAGATCGATTGCCGCGTGCGGGGATGTTGGGGTTGGCCAGGGGCTTTTACCTATTATAAGGGCAAATTCCTTAAGATAGTACGGGCACAAGCAATGAATCTTGGTAAAAAAGAGTGCACGGGAGAGCCTGGAGAGATTACGCGTGTTGAGAAAGATGGCATCTGGGTAGCTGCTCAAGAAGGGTTTGTGGTGTTGCAAGAGGTGCAGCTTGAAGGTAAGAGGCCTATGAAGGTTCATGAATTTATCGCCGGCCATCGCGTCGCAGTAGGAGAACGTTTGTCAAAAAAATAATTGCATAACGTTTATCGTGTGTTATAATGGAAAATCACGTAAAATTAAAGATACTCAATACCAATGCCTGAATTAAGAAAAGATCCGATTATTGGAAGATGGGTTATTGTTGCTACTGAACGTTCAAAGCGCCCTGATCAATTTTCAAGCGCCCAAGAAGGTCCAGTTGAAAAGCCTTGCCCTTTTTGCGAGGGAAGCGAGAGTCAGACCCCTCCTGAAATTTACGCTATCCGCACGCGCTCTGCCGCTGCAAATAAGCCAGGTTGGGATTTAAGGGTGGTGCCCAGCATTTCCCCTTTCTTGGGTATTGAGGGAGACCTTGGCCAGCGCGGCAAAGGTTTGTATGATGTCATGAATGGCATTGGCGCGCACGAAGTGATTATTGAAACTAATCAGCACATCGGCAATATGGCAGATTTAAGCGAAGATCAAATTTCCAAGGTCATAACCTGTTATATTGATCGGCTTAAAGATTTGGAAAAAGATCTGCGCTTTCGTTATGTCTTGGTATTTAAGAATCATGGCTGGACCGCAGGCGCAGGGCGTGTTAAGCATTCTCGATCGCAGCTTATCGCTACCCCGGTTAATCCGAAGAGGGTGAAGGAAGAGTTGGTCGGCGCGCGGAATTATTATATGTATCATGAGCGTTGTATCTTCTGCGATTTAATCAAGCAGGAGCTTGCCTCTAAGGATCGCTTGATCCTTGAGATCGACGGTTTTATTGCGATTACCCCGTTTGCCGCGCGTTTCCCCTTTGAGATTTGGATCTTGCCGAAAAAACATTCCTGCGATTTTACCGTAATGGATATGCCTGGGCGTATTGAACTTGCCCGTATCATGAAGCAGGTTTTATCTAAGCTAAAAGTTGGCCTCAATGATCCTCCTTATAATTATATTTTGCATACTGCGCCTTTTCGCCGTCCTCAACAAGGATACTGGAAGACAATCAATGAAGATTACCATTGGCATATTGAGATTATGCCCCGGCTTACCCGCGTGGCAGGTTTTGAATGGGGCACAGGATTTTATATCTGTCCTTTGTCGCCTGAAGATGCGGCAAAATTTTTGCGGGAAGTAAATGAAAATGCAACGCATGTAGTTAGCCAGGCGGTGTAGTGGTTCTTATGAATAATGCAAGTAGGAAGAGCAAGGTAGCATAAAGAAAGAGCGCCAAGAACATGTCAGAGATTAGAAGAGATCCCGTATGCGGGCGTTGGGTTATAGTTGAGACGGATAATCCGACTAAACCTGAAGAGTATGAGTATGAGCCGCACGTACCTAAGGGAGGGACGTGTCCTTTTTGCTTTGGTAATGAATCAATGACTCCTCCTGAAATAGAATCGATACGCCAGGAGGGGACTGTTGCTAATACGTCAGGTTGGCAGGTGCGCGTTGTGCCGAATAAGTTTCCCGCCCTTCAGATTGAAGGTGATCTGAACAGGCGCGGGGTTGGTATGTACGATATGTCAAATGGGGTGGGCGCGCATGAGGTGCTAATCGAGACACCCTACCATCATAAAGATATTCCGGATTTAACCAATCAAGAGGTTGAGGCGTTCCTTTCTATGTATTGCCGCAGGGCCCTTGATTTAATAAAGGATAAGCGTTTTAAGTATATTATGGTGTTTAAAAATTTTGGCGCAGCAGCCGGTGCGTCGCTTGAGCATCCGCATACGCAAATGGTAGCTCTGCCCATGGTACCTAAGAATGCGATGGAGGAGATTAAGGGCGCGCAAGATTATTTTAAGTATCGCGACCGGTGCATATTTTGCGATTTGATTCGCCAAGAAACAGAAGAGAAAGAAAGAATAATACTTGAGAATGAGCATTTTCTGTCGTTTTGCCCTTTTGTTTCGCGTTTTCCGTTTGAGATCTGGATTATGCCAAAAAAACACAATGGTCGGTTCTGTCATCTAAGCCATGAGGAGCTGCCGTCGCTTGCTGCGATACTAAGAGAAACAATCGGCAAGATGAAGAAGGTGTTTCCTAATCTTTCGTATAATTTTATCATTCACTCTTCTCCCGTTGATGGCGAAGGGTTGTTTGAAGCGTATCATTGGCACATTGAGTTTATGCCGAAACTAACCCGTGTCGCAGGATTTGAATGGGGCACAGGTTTTTACATCGTAACGACCCCACCTGAGATGGCTGCAAGGTATATTAGGGACGCAAAGTAAACTCACTTTAAAAAAACGCTGGTATCGTTTGTAGGGGCTTCATCTGGAAAGCGCTTCAAGCGAGAAAAGCAAAGAAGGAGGAGCAATGGCTGTTAAAGTTGGTATCAATGGTTTTGGAAGGATCGGCCGGTTAGTTGCCCGGGCAATATTAGAGCGCGCGTCGACAAATCTTGAGCTCGTCGCTGTGAATGATCTTACTGATGCTAAAATGAACGCATATTTGTTCCAGTATGATTCCGTGCACGGCCGTTTTCCCGGACAGGTAACCGTCGCGGGTGATGACGCCATAGCGGTTAATGGCAAAACAATTAAAGTGTTAAGCAAGACAGATCCGTCAGAACTTCCTTGGAAGGATCTCGGAGTTGATATTGTTGTTGAATCAACAGGCCTTTTTACCATTAAAAAAGATGGAGTGAATAAAAAAGGCAAGACTGTGAAAGGCGCAGAAAATCACATCACCAAAGGCGGGGCAAAGAAAGTTGTGATCTCTGCTCCGGCAGAGGGCGAAGATATCACCATTGTTATGGGTGTAAACGAGTCTAAGTACGACCCCAAGAACCATCATGTTCTTTCCAACGCTTCCTGCACCACTAATTGCCTTGCTCCCGTAGCTAAGGTTTTGCATGATTCTTACGGGATCGTCAAGGGTCTGATGACTACTATCCACGCCTATACCAATGATCAGCGCGTGCAGGATATGGCGCACTCGGATCCTCGTCGCGCCCGCGCAGCAGCTGTCTCTTTAATTCCTACCTCAACCGGCGCTGCCAAGGCAATATCTTTGGTTATTCCCGAGCTGAAAGGAAAGCTTGATGGATTTTCAATGCGCGTACCAGTGGTTAATGTTTCTGTTGTCGATTTAACATGCTCTTTGGCTAAGAAGGTCAGCATAGATGAAATAAATGCAGTCTTAAAAAAAGCTTCAGAGGGGCAATTAAAAGGAATCCTTGGATATACGGAGGATCCGGTTGTATCCGTCGATTTTAACCATTGTGCATTAAGTTCAATTGTTGATGCGAAGAGCACGAAGGTTATTGGCGATGATTTTGTAAAAGTTCTTTCGTGGTATGATAACGAATGGGGATATTCATGCCGAGTCGTTGATCTATGCGAATACATTGTAAAAAAAGGGCTATAGACAAACTACGTTAAACTGGTGCAAAAAAAGGGCGGATGATCCGCCCTTTTTTTGTTGGCTTCTCCATGTCAGGGATAATACTATTCATATTGGCTGTCGTCGGGGCAAGCGGCATTATTGCCCAGATGGTGCTGGCGCGCGAGCTGTTGGTTAGTTTCAGCGGTAATGAGCTTGCGTTAGGATTAGTGCTGGCTAACTGGATGCTGGCAGAATCCCTGGGCGTTTTTCTTGCTGGTAGGTTTGCCGCTAAAGGTAAACAGGTAGCATTAACCTTCGCCGGCCTGCAGGTTGCTTTTTCATTCTTTTTGCTGATTGCCTTATTTGTTGCTCGCGCTTATAAAGGCATGATTGGCGTAGGCGTGGGCGAGGGGCTGGGATGGTGGCAGGCGTTGTGGTGGTCGTTTCTAATTTTATTACCCGTTGCCTTTACTCATGGGGCGATGTTTAGCATTGGTTGTCAGTTGACGGTTGGGGTCAAGGTAACGTACGTGTGGGAGACAGTAGGCACATTACTGGGGGGTCTACTTTTGACGTATGTGTTATTACCGTTTATTTCTTCGTTTCAGATTGTTTTGTTGATCGCTGGCCTAGGCGTAGTAGCGCTAGTGATTTTATTTCTTAAACGAGGGCAGCGGGTAGCAATGATATGTTTATTGGCAGTGGGCTGTTGTTTATTACTTGGTTTGTTTAAAAGCGCAGATATCTTGGAGAAAACAAGTCTTAAGCAACAATGGAAAACAGGATTATTGCTTGCATCCCGTAATTCGGTATACGGGAATATCGTTGCTTTAAAGCATAACAACCAATGTACTTTTTATTATAATGGGGTTCCCGCAATAACAACGCCGCATCCGGATGCTGTTTTTATTGAAGAGATGGGGATTGTGCCGTTGCTATTCGTTGATCAGCCAAAGCGGATTCTGGTGCTTGGTTCTGGTGCAGGCGGTTTATTGTCGGAACTGTTAAAACACCCCATTGAGAAAATCGATTACGTTGAGCTTGATTCTGTGCTTATTGATTTGGTTAAGACGTATGCAACGCCGAAGACTACCGATGCTTTATATGATGCGAGGGTTAATCTTGTGCATCAGGATCCCCGATTGTTTCTTAAAAAAGCGACTGAATGGTATGATGTCATCATTATCGGAACTTCGTTTTCGAATGATTACGCCACTAATAGGTTCTTCACGCAAGAGTTTTTTAGCTTGTGTCTTAAGCGCCTTGACAGGCAAGGAGTTTTTGCCTTGTGGCTTCCTGGTTCGCCAGCCTATTTAAGTGATGAGGTGCGAGATCTTACCGGGAGCGTGGTCAATGCCCTTAAACAATCTGGTTGCTTTGTGCGCGTTATCCC
>JAGOIJ010000173.1 GCA_017995695.1 Candidatus Omnitrophota bacterium
TTTTCTTAAGTGGCTTATTACAGCCTAGGCAATTAGTTTGTTTTTCTACTGCTGGTTTTTCAGTTGTCGTGGTCTGTTCTGCTGCGGTCATTTGTGTGTACTCCTTTACAAGGTTCCTAGTTGCAGGTGGATGAAATCACCAAGGAAGTTTCTTTCCTGGGGTTGAAACTCGATAAATTCAACACCGATTTGGTATTGATGGGAGTGTGGCAGTTGCTGAGACCAACGCACCCTTCCGATAGGCCTCAACGTGTTTTTTAATAAACTAAACTCAAGCATTACCGCAGTTCCAGGAGAAAGAAAGCAAGGATTTCTAAAGCTTATTCCTTTTTCGCTGAGATTATTACTAATCGTATGGTAATGCTGGATATCTCCCCTTATTTGATACCGAAGCGGAGTATGACTGTCAATGCGAGGGCGCAATCTTTTTTCCGTAACTATTTGTGCCATTATCCTTTTTAGTTTAAAAGGAGCCGTGGCTATCTCCCTCTGCCCTATATGTATAGCATATATTGAAGTCGATGTCAATATATTCATCCCCGCGCAATAAATTATTACGGTAATGCTGCAGCATCCGATATCTTTTATGAGATATTTACAATTACCAATTATTTGTTATAATATCTGTAAAGGAAGGTTATGTATTGCAAATTTTACGGTTTAAAAGAACGCCCGTTTAATGTAACTTCAGATCCGGCATTTTTTTTCTCAAGCCGTCGTCACACTGAAGCATTGTCGCATCTTTTGTATGGAGTAAGTCAGCGCAAAGGAATTATTGTTATGACGGGTGAAATCGGCACAGGTAAAACTACCCTCTGCCGATTTTTTCTTGATCAACTCGGCGATAAGGTAAAGACCGCCTTTATCCTTAATCCCTATTTCTCCGAGCTTGAACTTTTAGATGCCATTATGAAAGATTTTGGCATCATGGTGAAGGGCAGGAAGAAACTTTCATTTGTATGGGAGTTTAATAAGTTTTTGCTTCAAGAGGCCGGCGCAGGTAACAATGTTGTTCTTATTATTGATGAGGCGCAAAACTTAAAGCCCCGCCAATTGGAACAGGTGCGCCTGCTTTCAAATCTTGAGACAGAAAAAGACAAGCTGTTGCAGATCGTATTAGTGGGGCAGCCGGAATTGAACAAGCGTTTAAATCTGTATGAATTACGCCAGCTGCAGCAGCGCATCATGGTGCGGTATCACATTACCCCGCTTGACAAGAATGAAGTGGTTGATTACATCAAGCATCGCTTGGCCCTTGTGGCAGATCATCGCGCAATCCAGTTTAGCGATGAGGCGTTTGAAGAGATATATCTTTTCTCGCAGGGCACGCCTCGTTTAATTAACATAATTTGCGACCGGTGTCTCTTGGCGGGGTTTGTTAAGGAGGCTCGCTTGATCGATTACGATATTGTTAAGAAAAGTGTCGGTGAACTTGAACATCATTATGCTGGAGCTTTGCAATGAGTATTATTTATGATGCTTTGAAAAAAATTGATAGTATCCGTGAGCTTAACCCCAAGCCGCAGCCGCAACAGGTTGCTTCTCCCGCTGCTCGTATTAATTTTTTTAAACCCGTTTTGTTGTTGTTGGGGATCATAACAATAGGTGGTCTGGTAGGGTTTTTAACATTTCGTCTTATGCCATTTACTAAACACAACAATGCCGCGGCCAAGCAAGAACTGGTACTTAAGCAATCATCTGAAGCTCCCGCGATAACAAATGCAGCGCGCGTTGAGTCAAAACACCATATCCTTTCCTCCCCTTCTTCAGTTTCTGTCCCTCTGCCGAATTTGGTGTTGAATGGTATCTTTTTTTCAGGCAATGACGGTTATGCCTTAGTAAATAATCAGATTGTGCAGGAAGATGATATTATTGAAGGGGCAGCGGTAAAGCATATTGGCGTTAATGAGGTAGAATTAGAGTTTCAGGGGTCGGTGGTTAAGATTGCGACCAAGAAGTAGGTTGTGTGCGTTTAAGAATTGCCTGTCGGATAACGGTGAGGTCAACTGCAGTAACGGTTTTAGTCTTGCCAATCTTTTCTAAGAGTACAAAACGATTTTTCCCGCCAGTAAATTTCTTGTCATGATAATGGGCAGCTATAATCTTTGAGACGGCAACGTTCTTAAGGCGCGTTGGCAATTCTAACCGGTGCATGAGCCGTTCGATACGTTGCGCTGTTTCTTGCGTAATCAGACCGTACGCGCAACTTATGTCTGCGGCAATAAGCATGCCGAGGGCAATTGCTTCGCCGTGCGTGTATCGCTTGAATCCTCCTGCTGCCTCTATGGCATGACCTATCGTATGGCCGAAATTAAGCTTAGTGCGGATCCCTAATTGTTCAAATTCGTCTTGTTCAACAATGCGCGCCTTGATGGCACTGGAGCGAGTAACGATATATTCGAGGGCTTTTGGGTTTAGCGCAAGAACTTTGTTGTATTCTTTCTCAAGAAAATTAAATAAAGCAGCGTCGTGGATGATGCCGTATTTTAAGACTTCTGCCAGGCCGGAGCGTATTTGGCGTTTCGATAACGTCTTAAGAAAGAACGTTTCGCTTGCAACAAGCCGGGGTTGATAAAAAGCTCCTACCAGGTTCTTGCCGCAGGCCAAATCAACTGCTGTTTTTCCGCCGATGCTTGAATCGACTTGAGCAAGTAAGGTAGTAGGTATCTGGATGTAAGGAATCCCTCTTTTATAAATCGAAGCCACGAAGCCAGCCAGATCTCCGATTACTCCCCCGCCAAATGCAACAATGAAGACATCGCCTTTGGGGTATCGGTATGCGATATCGCGCATAAGTTTATACGCAATGGTCAACGATTTGCTTTTTTCAGAGTCAGGGATCAGGCTAAAAGTAACGGAGTTGAGGCAAGAGATTAATTCATTTCTTAATAAGGATCCGTACTTGTTTTTTAAATACGCATTGGTGATAATGTACGCGTTTTTCCCAAGGCGCATTGAACGGATCTTTGTGTTTATCGCTGATAAAGCCTTGGAACCGATAATAATGGGGTAGCTTTTTTTTCTTAAGTTAACGGTTATTAATTTCATGGATAAAATAGAAAGATCTTACGACGGTATTATTCCGATGCTCTAATCTCATCGACCTCAATAATCGGCAAGGTGTCATTAACAGGCGAAGAAAGCTTGCCGACGATAGTAACCATTCGGTTGTTGAAGGGGTTTAGTTGATCTTTTTCGCCTTTAATGAGGTAGATTTCGTTGCGTGGGCAGATAAGTTTGTGGGTGGCGATCTTGGTCATTGTTTTTGTCTTAAGTAATCCTTCGACCGTCACCATATTCTTTGATGCGTTTTCATTATTTTGTTCTGCAGGTTTAGCCGGCTGCGTTTCGATGCGCTTGAGAAAGTTTTTGTGAATCCAGCCAAAAGAAGTTTCAGTTGGTTCAATCGCATACCAGTCGT
>JAGOIJ010000174.1 GCA_017995695.1 Candidatus Omnitrophota bacterium
GACGACGCAAGCACTGATGGTTCGAATGCTTTAATTTCCAAGTTTCCCGTTAAGCTCATTAGGCTCAAGAAGAATATGGGATCTGGTAATGCGCGCAATGTTGGCATGCTGCAATCTTCAGGCGATCTCGTTATATTTATTGACGCCGATGTGGTTGTTCAATCCGACTCCTTTCCCTTGCTTTTGCGTTCTTTCCAGGATGATTTGACCTTAGATGCAGTTATCGGATGTTTTTCTGTCGAACATCCTAATCGAAATTTCTTCAGCCAATACAAAAATCTGTACATGCATTACATCTTCTGTCAAATGCCCGATCACGTTGACTTTCTGTTCACCTCTATTTGCGCTCTCAAGCGAACAACATGGCTCAATTTTATGAAAACGCGGCTTAAAACAGACGATACTGAGCTTGGGCAACGATATAGCGCTGGAGGAAGAAAGATAATGTTACATAAGAGCATTAATGTGGTTCATCTGAAGCGCCATACCTTTGTTTCGTTTTTTAAAAACGAATTCTTGATTCCCCGTGACTGGGCTGTGATATTTTTACGCAACCAGGGTTTTGCACAACTAGTGAGAAAGAGGCGGTTTGCGCACGCAAAAGGTAATCAAATTATTGGCATTCTTATTGTTTTATTGATTCCTATGATAGTCGCGTTGTGGGGTGTTGGCAGCTTTATGGCGGTATTGTTGTGTTTGGGGGTATTCTTCAGTCTACAGGCCCGCTTTCTCGCATTTCTTTATCGATCGAGAGGTTTGTTGTTTTTGGTTACATCGGTCTTTGTTGTTTGTGCTGATGCCTTTGTTATGGGGATGGGCGTGATTGCGGGAACCTGCGCTTATCTTTTTATTCCAAAAGAGTTTTTTGAACAAGATAGCAATCATGTTCCACAGAAACAACCCGAAGCGCTAGGCATCTAAAAACGAGGCAATATAAATACGCGCGCAAATGATGTTTTTCGTTGATCCTTTGCGTAAGATCTTCCTGCTTGAATATTTTTCATCCCGCAAGAACATGTTCGCTGTTTCTCAACAGAGCGCGTGAGGCGCTACGTTCATTATTTAGTCAAAATGCTCCTGAATAGCCTTATAATTCATTAGACAAATCTTGATCCATGTGTTAAGATTATCTCCTATTTACGAGGATTAAAACATGCGCGAATATTTAAAGTTACTGCGATTTGCTAAGCCGTATGTAGGGCTCTTTGGGATCGGCGCTCTCTTTATGGCGCTCTCTGCCTTATTTGATGGCTTTTCTTTGAGCATGATTGTGCCGCTTTCTGATCGGGTGTTAGCAGGTAAGCAGATCGTCATGCCCACCAAGGTGCCAGATTTCCTGGCTGCTTTTATCGATAAACTTAACTCCATTCCTCCTGAAACGATGCTTGTTTCCCTCGTTTTCATTGTCCCGGTCATGATCTTGCTCAAAGGAGTGGTGAATTATTTCCAAACGTATATTATGTCCGATATCGGCCAGAGGGTAGTGCGGGATATCCGTCTGAAATTATATGTCAAGCTGCAGTCTTTATCGCTTGAATACTTTACCCAAAAACGAGGCGGAGAGTTGATTTCGCGTATTACCAATGATGTTAAGCTGGTTGAGAATGCCGTTGCCTACGGCTCGACCGATTTGATTTATCAGACGTTGTTGGTTGTTTTGTTCACCTTTTTATTGTTTTTCATCAATTGGCGCATGGCTTTAACTGCATTTGTGCTTTTACCCTTGATTAGCATTCCAATTGTGCAAGTCGGAAAATTGTTACGGAAATACTCAAAAAAGGGTCAAGAGCGGATGGCAGATATCAATTCACTACTTTATGAGACAATTTTAGGTGCGCGCATCGTCAAGGCTTTTAATATGGAGCAGGAAGAAATCAAGAAATTCCAGGAGATAAATCAGGCTTATTACAAGATTTCCATGAAATCCATCAAGCGTACCCAGTTTATTGGCCCGATTACCGAATTCATGGGAAGCATTGCCGGTGTATTTGTTTTTTATTGGGGAGGCCGACAGGTGATTTCCGGTTCGCTTTCCTTTGGCGTTTTTGCTTTATTTCTAGGTTCACTTTTTTCGCTAATCCGTCCTTTTAAGAAATTATCACAGGTTAATTCTATAAATCAGCAGGCGTTGGCTGCCAATGCGCGTATTTATGAGGTATTAGATACGCCAGTATCTGTTGATGAAAAGCGTGGGGCCAAAGAATTGCCAAGTTTTAAAGAGAGAATCCTTTTTGAGGATGTTTGGTTTAAGTACGGTAACCAAGAGGTGTTGAAAGGTATCACGCTAGAGGTTAAAAAGGGCCAGATGGTGGCTATTGTCGGGCCCAGCGGTGTAGGCAAAAGCACTTTATTAGATCTTATTCCTCGTTTTTATGATGTTGCTAAAGGCAGGGTATTGATAGATTCTTGGGATGTGCGCGATGTAACCTTAACATCGCTACGGCAGCAAATCGGCATTGTGAGCCAGGAAACGATTCTTTTTAATGATACTATACGAGGAAATATTGCTTATGGCAGGCACGATGTATCGCTTGATGAGATACAGAGGGCAGCGCAGAAGGCGTACGCCCATGATTTTATTATTGCTTTGCCGCAAGGATATGATACTATAATAGGAGATAGAGGCGTTAAATTATCTGGTGGAGAGCGTCAAAGGATCGCGATTGCCCGAGCTTTATTAAAGAATCCGCCTATTTTGATTTTGGATGAAGCAACATCTCAGCTGGATACAGAATCAGAACGTATTGTTCAGGAGGCTTTGGATAGACTGATCGAAGGAAGGACTGTTTTGGTTATCGCCCACCGGCTTTCCACGGTTAAGAATGCCCACCGCATTGTCGTTTTGGATAAAGGCAAGATTGCAGAGCAGGGCAGTCACAGCGAGCTATTGGCGAAAGAAGGTTTATTTAGACGCCTGAACCAGATGCAAGAGCTCTAATTGACAATAAGCGCGTTTAATGCAGAGCCAAAACGCTCAACAGCTGATAAAGTTACAATAAAAGTAAAAAAATCGGTTGCATTTGTTAAATAATTTGGTATAATTCTTCAACCTGCATACTATCACGTTTTCTTGCGGGATTATGCGGTAATCCAACTAAAAAAGAAGAAAAAGGAGGAACACTAACGTGCCATCAGAATCGATCAAACAGCTTTTAGAAGCAGGAGTGCATTTTGGGCACCAGACAAAACGCTGGAATCCCAAGATGAAAAAGTTTATTTTCGGTCAAAGGAGCGGTATCTACATTATCGACCTTGAAAAAACCGAAGAATGTCTCAATAAGGCCAGGGATTTTGTGCTCCAGGTGACCTCAAAGGGCGATTTTGTCCTTTTTGTGGGTACAAAAAAGCAGGCCCAGGAAGTAATCTTCCAGGAGGCGCAGCGTTGCGGCATGTACTATGTCACCGAGCGC
>JAGOIJ010000023.1 GCA_017995695.1 Candidatus Omnitrophota bacterium
GTCAGTTTGAACCGCACGCCTCTGGAGGCAGGGCAGGTATTGGGGGGGGAGGCGGTATTGGCGCAGGTATCCTTGGGGGCGTTATTGGGGGCGGCTTAAATAAGGCGCATATGGCATTAGATTTACGCATCGTCGATACGTCTACGTCAGAAGTTTTGGCTGCTACCCGGGTGCAGGGTCAGGCTTCTGATTTTTCAGCCGGCATCGGCGTAGGTTTTTTTGGAGGGTGGGCCCTTGGTGGAGGTCTTTCGGGTTATGCTAATACCCCCATGGAAAAGGCCATACGCGTATGTATTATTGAGGCGGTTAAGTATATTGCCCAGACAATCCCTGCTACGTACTACAAGTATTGACATTCCAAGGCAAGAAAGGCGCTCAGCGAGGGAGGGGCCCGGCCGTATCAGATTGGCCAGGTGTTGCGCTACTGCGTTAACGCCCAAACTTATCATGCACCTTTGCCTATAGGATGGCAAAGTGCGCCGCCTCTGCGGCGAAGGATTGGCGTGCGCTTGCTGAATTACACCCGAACCAATCGGATGGTTCGGTGTGAACTACCGAATCCGCCCAATCCTATCGGAAGGATTGGCGTGCGCTTGCTGCGCAAAAATGTTTTGTTGACTAGTTAGGTAAAGTAAGGTATACTATCTGTTCTAATAGGAAGGAGGTGAGGGAGATTGGTTTTGCTTAAAGAAAAAAAGACAAAGATCATTGATGGATTTAAGGTTCATGCAAGAGATACTGGTTCAGCCGAGGTTCAGATTGCGCTGCTTTCGGAAAGGATCAACTCCTTAGGCGATCATTTTAAACAGCACAAGAAGGATTTTCACTCCCGTCGCGGGCTGCTCATGCTCGTGGGAAGGCGCCGTAGACTCCTCGATTCTCTCAAGAAAAAAGACATTAAAAAATACGAAGAAGTCATTGAGAAACTGAGCTTAAGGAAGTAATTCTGGCGTTTTCATCTTTCCTTGAGACGTAAAGGATAATCCATGCAAGATAATATGTTGAAGCTACAATTTGGAAGAAGCGATTTGCTCCTTGCTACGGGGAATCTCGCTAAGCAGGCTAACGGTTCGGTAACGATACAGTATGGCGGAACAGTGGTATTAGTTACCGCTTGCATGTCAAAAGAGCCGCGGGAAGGGCAGGATTTCTTTCCCCTAACCGTGGAATACCAGGAGAAAACCTATGCAGCGGGAAGGATCCCGGGAGGTTTTTTTAAGCGCGAAGGTAGACCCTCGGAGAGTGAGATCCTTACCTCTCGTTTAATAGATCGGCCTATCCGCCCTTTGTTTCCTAAGGGGTTGTTTAATGAAGTCCAGATAATGGCAATTGTGCTTTCCAGCGATGGAGAGAATGATCCTGATGTGCTGGCAGTAACCGGCGCTTCAGCGGCTTTATCTATCTCCGATATTCCTTTTCAAGGTCCTTTGGCTGCCTGTCGCGTAGGCAGAATAAATAATCAGTTTATTCTTAATCCTACCTACGCAGAGCTTGAGCTTTCTGACCTTGATATTGTTATTACTGCGAATAGTAAAGGTATTGTTATGCTTGAATCAAAGGCCAAAGAAATTTCTGAAGAGCTGTACACAGAAGCTTTGCAGTTTGGCTATGACCACCTTAAGTCTCTGCTTATATTACAGGAAGAATTTGCGCGTAAATTTGGCAAAACAAAAGCTTCAGTTGCGTTAAAGAAACTTGATCCTGATCTTAAGAAGAAAGTTCAAACGAAAGCTCAAGATAAGCTTCAGGAAGTATATAAACTTACCAAGAAAGAAGAGCGGGAAGAAGCGGTAGACGTATTGTGTAAGGAAATTAAGGAAGAGTTGGTGGCTGAAGGGTTTGTTGAGGCGGATATCAAGATGGCCTTGGTTGAGGTAGAAGAAGAGCAGGTGAGAAGGAAGATTGCTGACGAAGGAATCCGTCCTGATGGGCGTGCCTTTGATCAAATACGGCCGATTACTTGTCAGGTTTCTCTGTTGCCCCGGACGCACGGCTCAAGTTTGTTTACCCGCGGCCAAACGCAAAGCCTGGCTGTTACCACCTTAGGCACTGGCGAAGACGAGCAAATGGTTGAAGCCCTCGAGGGAGAGAAATATAAATCGTTCATGTTGCATTATAGCTTTCCTCCGTTTTCCGTTGGCGAGACAGGACCTGTGCGCGGTCCTGGGCGTCGTGAGATAGGTCATGGCGCGCTTGCTGAAAAAGCGCTCGCTGTGGTTATGCCGAAGAAAGATGTTTTTCCGTATACAGTGCGTGTGGTTTCTGAAATACTGGAATCCAATGGTTCTTCCAGCATGGCGACGGTGTGCGCTGCGACACTTTCTTTAATGGATGCCGGCGTCCCGATCAAGGATGCTGTTGCGGGCATTGCCTTAGGGCTGGTTAAAGAAGGCAAGAAGGTTGCTATTTTAACTGATATCGCCGGACTTGAAGATCATTTTGGCGATATGGATTTTAAAGTAGCAGGAACAAAGAGCGGCATGACCGCCGTGCAAATGGATTTAAAGATTGACGGTGTCAGCATAGACATCGTGCAGCAGTGTCTTGCGCAGGCAAAAGCCGCGCGTTTCGTTATTTTAGAGAAAATGAAGCAAGCGTTAGAGGCTCCTCGCGCGCAGTTATCCTCTTTTGCTCCGCGTATCGAAGTGTTGAAGGTTAATACCGAGAAGATAGGCGAATTGATTGGGCCAGGCGGTAAGACCATTAAAAAGATTATTGCTGCCACAGGCGCGACCATTGATATCCAAGAGGATGGGACGGTATTGATTGGATCAAATGATGCTGCGAAAGCAAAAGAAGCTATCGCCTTGATTAGGGCAATCACTGATGAAATCGAAGTAGGAAGGATTTATCATGCTAAGGTTAAGCGTATCATGAACTTTGGTGCTTTTTGTGAGATTGCGCCTAACAAAGACGGTTTAGTGCATATTTCTGAAATTGCAGATCGTTTTGTCAAGGATGTCAATGAAGTCGTCAAAATCGGCGATGAATTTGATGTAAAAGTGATCGGCATAGATGAATTGGGCAGAGTAAATCTTAGTAAGAAACAGGCTGAAGATACTAAGCAACCGTGAAAGAAAGAAGAATTAATGAAGGTAAAGGAGTTATTCTTTTTGCGCTAGGGCTGATGGTATTGGCCAGCCTTATCCGTTTCAATCGTTTTGACCTTCCTTTTTATACATCCCACCCAAATATCCCTCCTCACAATTTGCTGGGCGTTTTTGGCGCTTACGTGGGATGGGTTCTCGTCGCTTTGTTTGGGCTACCTTCAAGTTTTGTGATCCCTGCCTTAATCTTGTTGTTAGGAATTCAGTGGTTCCGTCAGAAGATCCCCTATTTTAGTCTGGCCCGTGGAATTGGTATTTTTGTTTTGCTTGCCTCGATTGCTTCGCTAATTGGCATGTTTAATACTGGCAATAAGTTTGCGCTTTTTTATCATGCGGGATTTATTGGAGCTTCCTTATCGCAATTTATCAGTGCATATTTTGGCAGGATTGGCGCATTTATTATTTTTACGACCTTCGTTATTTTATCGCTTGCCTTGGTAACAGAGATTCTTATTTCTTCACTTTTTAGCTCAATTGCCGGTTTGCTGAAGCGCGCCTGTGTTCCGCTGCTTCAATTCAAGTTTCCCTCTAAAGATCGCTCTGCAGTTAAGATTAAAACAGCTGTTTCTTTAAAGAATGGCAATGCGCCAAGCGTCAGAAAAGATTCGTCGGTCAATGACGCTAAGGCAAAGATAGTTATTCCCGAGGCTCCCTTGGTTAAGCCGAAGATCCAGATAAAGACCATGCCTCAAGAAGAGGCTGTTCCTGCAAAGACAAGGCCCAAGGCCCTTAAGATCGGCGATTACCGTTTGCCGTATCTTGATTTGTTGGATTCTCCACCTCCGTTTGAGGCGCGGCAGATCAAGGAAGATTTAAAAGCCAATGCGCGCGTGTTAGAGGAAACCCTGGAAGATTTCGGTATTTCTGCTAAGGTTACGGATATTGAGCGCGGCCCCGTGATTACGCGTTATGAGCTTGAGCCAGCCCCGGGCGTTAAGCTAAATCGTATTGTTGCCTTAGGCGATGATATCGCATTAGCAATGAAAGCGCAATCAGTGAGGATTATTGCTCCCATTCCCGGTAAGGCCAGGGTGGGGGTTGAGGCTCCCAACATGCAGAGTAGTTTTGTTTTCCTAAAAGAAGTCCTCGCCTCAAAAGAATTTCAGGAATCAGACTCTAAGCTGACCCTTTCGTTAGGTAAAGACATCACTGGTCAGGTCATTATCGCCGATCTTGATGATATGCCGCATCTTTTGATCGCCGGAACAACAGGTTCGGGGAAAACTGTTTGCGTCAACTCTTTAATCCTTTCCTTGCTGTTTAAGTATTCGCCCACTGATCTTAAATTCCTCATGGTTGATCCGAAGATGGTTGAGCTTGCTCCTTTTAATGGGCTGCCGCATTTAATCTGTCCCGTTGTTACAGATTCAAAAAAAGCTGTCCACGCCATGAACTGGGTTGTGGGAGAGATGGAAGACAGATATCAACTTTTGGCAAAAGTAGGAGCGCGCAATATTGAATCCTATAATGAAAAAGATGTGGAAAAGCTTCCCTACATCGTTGTTTTTGTCGATGAATTTGCCGATCTGATGACGGTGGTGCGCGATGATATTGAAACGGCGATTACCCGCCTTGCCCAGCTTTCGCGCGCCGTAGGTATCCATTTGATTTTAGCGACGCAACGGCCTTCAGTCGATGTTATTACCGGCGTGATCAAGGCGAATCTGCCGGCCCGGGTTTCCTTTAAGGTTGCTTCTAAAGTTGATTCGCGCACTGTCTTGGATATGAACGGCGCAGATAAATTACTCGGCAAGGGTGATATGCTATTCTTGCGGCCGGGAGAATCAAAATTAGTGCGGATCCAGGGGACGCTGGTGAGTGATCGTGAAATTGAAAAGGTTGTTGAGTTTATCAAAGAGCAGGCAGAGCCTGTTTACAACGAGGAGATTTTGAAAGAGCAGGATAAATCAACGCTGGCAAGCGGCGAAAAAGATGAGCTCTACGATCAAGCGGTAAAGATTATTATCGAGAGCAATCAGGCTTCAGTTTCAATTCTGCAACGGCGTCTTCGCTTAGGGTATACCCGCGCGGCACGCATTATTGATATGATGGAGCAGGATGGGCTGGTGGGGCCTTATGAGGGGAGCAAGCCGCGTAAGCTTCTGGTTGATCGCGAGGCGTGGTTGCAGAAAAGTCTGATGCCGCAGGAAGAAGAGGCGCGTTAATATGGAGTCAGTGGGAGCAAGACTTAAAAAGATACGGATAGAAAAAGGCTTAAGCCTTGATGATGTCCATAAGAGTACCAAGATCAATCTTTCGATCATCAGGGCGCTTGAAGAAGATAATGTTACCGGCTTCAGCCCGATTTATATCAGAGGTTTCTTAAAGATCTATTGCAAGTGTTTAGGGGTTGATCCCAAAGATTTTGTCCTAAATTATAAAGAGCCAGAAAAGCCGATCGTGAAAGAGCCCGCAGTAAGAAAGAAATCTCGCGAGGTTGCTTCAACAAAGAAGGGATCATTTGGCCAGGTGGCGGGGATGATCCTGAAGAAATTGCGTTTGAGTAGGGAGTTAAAAAGAAGGCTTTTGGTTATTTTGGTAGCGGCTGGTGTTTTGTTTGTTGTTTTTTCTATTGGTAAGGCTATTGTGGTAAAAGTGCGGCAGATAAGTAAAAGATCGCAAGCAAAAGTCGAAGCGCAACCAAAGCAGGAAACTAAGAAAAGCGCGGCTGCTGTTGCGCAGCCAGCCCGGTCGGTCAAGAGTACGAGTAAAAGCAGTTCCTCAGCGCCTCCGGTTGAGAAAAAGGAAACCCCCGCATTTAATGTCCGGGTTACCGTCATGGCAAAGAGCAACTCTTGGCTGACGGTCAAGGTGGATGGAAAAACGGTATTTCAAAGAATGCTTGAGAAGGGCCGCTCCGAGAGTTGGCAGGCAAAAGATAAAGTTGAGCTTTCCGCAGGCAACGCTCAAGCAATCGAGCTGCAGGTTAATGGCCAGCTGTTCTCTAATTTGGGCAGAAAAGGGCAGGCCTTAAAGAATGTTGTTATTACCAAGGATGGGTTATCGGTTCCGCGATGAAGCCTTTAAAGAATATCGGAGTTATCAGTTTGGGGTGTCCTCGCAATCTTGTTGATTCCGAGCATATCCTTGGCCGCTTGGATCATAAAGGGTATCGTATTGTTGACATGCAAGATGCGGATATTGCTATTGTGAATACCTGTGGTTTTATTGAGGACGCGAAGAAGGAATCCTTAGATGTTATTCTTGATGTCATTGAGTTAAAGAAAACAGGCAGACTTAAGAAAATTGTCGTGTACGGCTGTCTTGCCGAACGTTACAGCGCAATACTACAAAAGGAGTTTCCCGAGGTCGACGCCTTTATCGGCAAGGTTTCGCTTAATCACGCGCAGCATAGTTTCTCGCTTACCCCGTCTCATTATGCGTATCTTAAGATCTGCGAAGGCTGTATAAATGCGTGCAGTTTTTGTATCATTCCGAAAATTAAAGGCGCATTTACAAGCGTGCCCAAAGAATCATTGAAGAACAGAGTCGCTGCCTTGGATGAGAAGGGCATCCGCGAGCTCATCCTGATCGGGCAGGATATTTCAGGATATGGGGTTGATCTGTATAAGCACTATGCGCTTAGCAAATTGTTGAAGCTGTTGCTTAAGTCTGCTCCTCACATTGATTGGTTTAGGCTTTTGTATCTTTATCCGGATCGCATCGATCAAGAGTTGGTGTCGTTAATTGCCGGTGAGCCCAGGATTTGCAAGTATATTGATCTGCCGCTGCAACATTGTAATGACCGGATTCTTACCATGATGCGCAGGGGCATGAAGAATAAACAAATCCGTGCGCGTATCGCAAGTATCAGAAAGAAAATCCCCGGGGTGTGTTTGCGCACTTCGCTGATCGTAGGCTTTCCTTCTGAGACGGATAAAGAGTTTAAGGAACTACTTGCTTTTATCAAAGAGATGCGTTTTGAGCGCCTAGGTGTATTTATGTATTCCCAGGAGGAAGGGACTGAGGCGTATCATTTTAAACAGCAGGTTCCGCAAGCGGTAAAGCAGGCGCGTTTTGATGAAATTATGTCTTTGCAGCAAACTATCGCGCGTTCGATAAATGAGCGGTTTCAAGGAACAATACTTGACGTAATTATTGATGAAAAAGAACAGGATTCGTATTTTGGCCGCACGCAATTTGATGCACCTGAGGTTGATGGCATAGTGCATGTGCGCTCATCCCGTTCATTGAAGCCAGGGGATCTTATTAAGGTGCGGGTTACCGATACTCTGGAGTATGATTTAGTAGGAGAGGAAGTCGCATGAATATTGCAAATAGATTAACTATGGCGCGGATTGTGCTTTCTTTTGTTTTTATTTTCTTCTTGAGCATCCAAGGTTTGTGGGCCAAGGTTGTCAGTATTATTATTTTTATCTTTGCGGCGATTTCGGATTATTTTGACGGCAGGATCGCGCATAAGAAGAACATGGTCACTGATTTTGGCAAACTCATGGATCCTATTGCCGATAAGATACTGGTCTTGGCTGCGTTTATCTCATTTGTGCAGGTACAACTGATAAAAGATTGGATGGTGTTGATTATTATATCTCGGGAGATTCTTATTACCTCCTTAAGGCTTTTTGCGCTTAATAAAGGCAAGGTTCTGTCGGCAGGCAAGATGGGCAAGCAAAAAACCTTTTCGCAGATGGTGGTTATTTTTTGTATCCTTGGTTTTATCGTCTTAAAAGAAACAATGCTTACGTTTTTCACCTGGAATCCCGGATGGGAAAAGATCTTTCGTCAGGGAATCGACATCGCCATGTGGATTACTGTTGCTCTCACGCTGTATTCCGGTATTGCCTACCTGTGGGAAAACCGAAAAATAATCGCAAACATTTAGTTGTCGCATGAATAAAATACAAGGCTCACTTATTAAGATTGTGGGATCTTGTTTTTTTATAGGGCATCTGCCCTTGATCCCCGGAACGTTCGGAAGCATTCTTGGTGCTGCTTTGGTGTATGTTCTTTTGAATCAATCAGTATTATATGCTGCGCTTTTAGGTGCGCTTATGGTGCTGGGATTTTCTATTGGTTCGGCAGCAGAACGTTTGTATGGCAGCAAAGACCCTCGTTTTGTTGTAATCGATGAAGTGTGCGGTATGATGATAAGCTGTGCCTTGCTTCCTTTTATTAATCTGAAACTATTAGTACTTGGTTTTTTTATCTTTCGACTGATGGACACGCTTAAACCATTTCCTGCGGATAGACTTCAGGCAAGACGCGGTGGTGCAGGTATTATGTTAGATGATGTCGTGGCGGGACTCTATACCAATGTTATTCTTCAAATCGTCGCCAGGCTCGCGCTACTTACTATTTCGTAAACAGGTCCAGTCGGCGTAAGCGTGCTTTTGAATAAAGTAATACATCCTACCTGAAATTCAATATTTCCCGATAAAGTAATCTTATTTTGCAGTGCTTCTTTGAGCTTATTTGATCCTGCTGGAGAACGTAGGCGTCCCAAGGTAATATGCGCGGAAAATGGTTTTTCCGCTTCAGGGATTCCTAACGCGCTAAGTTGTTTTTCAACAAGGTTAGCAAGATAGGTTGTTTCCTGCGCGCCTTTATTTAATCCTATCCAGATAACACGCGCTGCAGAAATAGTGGGAAAGGCGCCGAGAGAGGAGAGACTGATGGGGTAGGGCGCTATGCCTTTGGCGTTTTCATCGAGTATTGTGGTAATGCTACGAGCCATATCGTCGGTAATTTCTCCAAGAAATCGTAAGGTAAGGTGAATATTTTTAGGTTCCACCCAGCGCACATCAGCTTTATACGCTTGCAATTTTTTCTGGATAGTTGCTAACGAATCTTTTGCCGAAGGAGGCAAGCTGATAGCGATAAAGGCCCTCATGCAGAGTATGGAGTATTGAGTAGAGAGTATTGAGTTAGGAGCTTAGCAAGCATAATGAGGCTTTGCTTGGCTGCTTTTGTTCTGATTGTTGCCCTGGTTCCCTTAAAGCGGAACTGTTTACAGAATGTATTTTTGGGCAGGGCTATAGCCACGAAGACTGTGCCAACAGGTTTTAAGGGTGTTCCCCCGGTTGGGCCGGCAATGCCAGTAATGCCGATGCCTATATCAGCATGGGAGATTTTTCTTACTTGCTGCGCCATGGCTTTGGCTATGGGTTGGGAAACTGCGCCTTGCCTCGCTAACAGCGCATGCTGTATATGTAAAAGGCGTTCTTTTGAGCGGTTGCTATAGGTTATCAGTCCTGCAATAAAAAAACGAGAACTACCTGAAAGGCTTGTGAGCAAAGAAGCCACTATTCCCCCAGTGCAGGATTCTGCTACGGCAATAGTTTTCTTATTCCTTATCAGAAGTGTATGTATTTGTTTTGTAATGGGTTGCATTATATTATATTATAGGTGTTTTTACGCTATTGACAAGTATTGATTTTCATGTATAATTAACATATTAATCTTCAGGGCGAGGTGAAATTCCTGACCGGCGGTTGCGCAGTAAGCGACACCCACCCGGCCATATCGGATTGGCCGGTGTGCACTAGTGTGCAACCAAACCTTTCCCACGGAAAGTGGGACACCTAACAATCCTTTATGTTGGGTGCAGATAGGTTTGGGTTGAGCAGTAGTTCACACCAAGCTTTCCGATAAGCTTGGGTGCAATATTGCAAGCGCACACCGGCGTATATATACGCTGGATGAAAGCCCGCGAGTCCTTGTTTTAGAATATAACGAGGACAGATTCGGAAAATTTCCGAAGCCGATAGTCCGCAGAAAGCGAACACCAAGGCATTCCCTAACAAAGGGACACCCAACAATCCTTTATGTTGGGGTGCAGATTGAATTGAGTGTCCGCAGAAAGCGGTCGCCAGCGTGGATAGCCACACTGGCGCATAGTCTAGATGAGAGAAGGTTAAGCTATTATTACGCCCGAAGATTGTTCTTCGGGTATTTTTTTTTACGAAAGCCTAATGTATGTTTAATACTATACCAGAGATTCTTGAAGATTTAAAAAAAGGCAAGATGGTCATCGTAGTGGATGATGAGGATCGCGAGAACGAGGGCGATCTTGTCATGGCTGCTTCTTTTGTAAAGCCTGAAGACATCAACTTCATGGCAAAGCAGGGGCGTGGGCTCGTGTGCGTACCCATGGAGCAGGCGCGCGTACAACAACTTGCCCTTGAGCCTATGCTTGATGCTAATAACGCGTATCGCAAAAAAGATCCTTATTCTACAGCTTGGATGATTTCCGTTGATGCTGCTCGTGGTATCACCACAGGAATTTCTGCGTTTGACCGGGCACGCACGATAGAAATCCTTGTTAGTTCTCAAGCGAAGCCTGAAGATCTCATTCGCCCTGGCCATGTCTTTCCTCTGCGCGCGCAAAAGGGAGGAGTATTGGTGAGGGCAGGTCATACCGAGGCAGCGGTTGATTTAATGCGTTTGGCATCTCTTGCGACAGTGGGCGTAATATGTGAAATCATGAATGACGATGGGTCAATGGCTCGTTTGCCGCAGCTGCGCGAATTTTCTAAACAACATGCGCTGAAAATGTGCTCCATTTCAGATTTAATCAGATATAGGAGACGCTTTGAAAAACTGGTTGAAAAAGTCGCCGAGGCAACGCTGCCTACTGAACAGGGAACGTATCGTATGGTTGTGTATCGTGATTGTATCGAAGATAAGATCCATACCGCCCTTGTAATGGGAGAGCTGACTGCGCATGAGCCAGTTTTGGTGCGCGTGCATTCCGAATGCCTGACAGGAGATGTTTTTGGATCATTGCGCTGTGATTGCGGACGGCAGCTCAAAAAGGCGATGCAGATTATAGAGCAAGCGCGCAAGGGCGTTATTCTTTATATGAATCAAGAAGGAAGAGGCATCGGCCTTGCTGATAAAATTAAGGCATATCACTTACAGGACCAGGGGCTTGATACGGTTGAGGCGAACGTAGCCCTGGGGCATAAGCCAGATTTGAGAGAGTATGGTATTGGGGCTCAGATATTGGTGGATTTAGGATTAGCGCATATACGCATCCTAACGAATAACCCACGTAAAATCGTTGGGCTTGAAGGTTATGGTTTAAAGGTGGTAGAGCGCATGCCGCTTGAGGTAGAGCCGCATCCTCTAAATTATAAGTATTTGAAGACCAAGAAAGAGAAGTTAGGACATAACTTAACGCTTTAGATGAATAATCTAAGCAGGAAGGAGAAGAACATGGCAAAAATTATTGAAGGTAATCTGTTAGCTAAGGGAAAATCCTTTGGGATAATAGCGTCGCGTTTTAACGATTTTCTAACCAAAGAGCTAGTGGCGGGCTGCACTGATGCATTGGTGCGTCATGGGGCAGATGAAGAAAAGGTGACCGTAGCATGGGCGCCCGGTGCTTTTGAGCTGCCTTTGGTGGCGCAGAAAATGGCGAAATCAAAGAATTTCGATGCGCTTATTTGTTTAGGGACCGTTATTCGTGGGGCTACTCCGCATTTTGACTATATTGCTGCTGAGGTTTCCAAGGGTATTGCGAAGATTGCGCAAGATACCGGCGTCCCGGTAATCTTTGGCGTGATTACGGCGGATACGATTGAGCAGGCCATTGAGCGCGCTGGAACCAAGGATGGCAATAAAGGTAAAGATGCTGCTGTTTCCGCGATCGAAATGGCTAATCTTTTGACACAGATCAAATAAATCAGTTGCTCGGCATTAGTTTTTAGTCGTTAGATAGGGGCATGGCATGAGAAAACGTACTCAGGCAAGAGAATTTGCTTTACAGCTGCTCTATCAATTGGATATTACGAACGATCCTTGCGATAGCGCGTTAGATGCCTTCTGGCAGGCCCAAGAGGAGGAAGGTGTTGAGGATGGTGTTAAGGAATTTACTAATGAATTGGTTAAGGGCGTTACAGAGCATGTCGCGCAGATCGATGTGAAGATCGCTCAGTTTGCTGCCAACTGGCAAATCAAGCGCATGGCCGTGGTTGATAGAAATGTTATCCGCTTGGGTTGTTTTGAATTATTATACCGCAGCGATATTCCCCCCAAGGTTTCTATTAATGAAGCAGTTGAGCTTGCCAAGATCTATTCCGGAATTGAAGCGGGGAAATTTGTTAATGCAATCTTGGATAAGGTCAAAGAAGAAGCCCGTCGATGAGATACGCTGATTTACATTTGCATACTGATTTTTCCGATGGGACACTGTCTCCTGAAGGGCTTGTTGTAGAGGCAAAGAAATCAGGGGTGTCCTGTATCTCAATTGTTGATCACGATACCGTTTTAGGCATCGCCCCTGCCTTGCAGGCGGGCGAGCGTGAGAGTATCGAGATTATCCCCGGAATTGAAATGTCAGCTGAATATAAGGGGCGGGAAGTGCACATATTGGGATATTTGATAGATTTTAACAACAAGAATCTTAAGGAGAAACTTGCATTATTGAAGAAGAACCGTGTTGAGCGTGTGCATGCTATTGTCAAAAAGTTGCATGCATTAGGCATCCCACTTGACGCTGAGTCAGTATTGGCGTTAGCGCAAAGCGGCGTCGTAGGCCGGCTTCATATAGCCAGGGCGTTGGTCAAAGAGGGTTTTGTGCAATCGACCCTTGAAGCCTTCGAGCGTTTTATCGCGGATAAAGGGCCAGCCTATGTTTTGGGATTTAAATTTTCCGCAGAACAGGCAATTTCTTTGATTGCAGCGTCAGGAGGTATTCCGGTGCTTGCCCATCCGCACACATTACACGACGATGCGTTGATTGTTGAGTTGGTTAAGATAGGTATGCGCGGGCTTGAGGTTTATTATCCGGAACATACTGCTCGTATGGTGGAGACGTATGTGCGCGTAGCCAAGAAACATGATTTATTGGTTACGGGTGGGTCTGATTTTCACGGAGAGGCCAAAGAGCACGTTCGTATAGGCATGACCAAGATCCCGTATGAGTTGGTTGAGCAATTAAAGGCAGCAAAAAAGGAAAGCCATGGTAAACATTAAAGAACATTATATGCGCCTGGCGTTGCAGCTTGCGCTTAAAGCCAAAGGAAAGACTTTCCCCAATCCTTTGGTAGGAGCAATAGTCGTGAAGGATCGCAGGATCGTCGGCCGGGGATTTCATGCCAAGGCGGGGTTTCCTCATGCTGAGATTATTGCCTTGCAAGAAGCCGGGGCCAAGGCGCAAGGTTCAACGTTGTATGTTACTCTTGAGCCTTGTGTTCATTTTGGCAGGACCCCTCCTTGTGTGGACAGTATTATTGCCAGCAAGGTCAAGGAAGTCGTCATTGGCATGATTGACCCTAATCCCTTGAATAATGGACGCGGCGTTGCGTTCCTGAAGCAACGCAAGATTAACGTTACGGTAGGCGTTTTAGAAAATGAATCACGCACGATAAATGAAGTCTTTATCAAATACATTACCAAGAAAATGCCCTTGGTGACGGTAAAGGTAGCGCAATCCCTTGATGGCAAGATCGCCACATTTGCGGGTGACGCGAAATGGATCACCTCCGATGCCTCGCGTGCGTATGCCCACCGTCTGCGCGCGCATTTTGATGCCATTATGGTGGGCGTAAATACCGTTTTACGCGACGATCCCTCATTAGATGCCTGGTTTTCTGAGAAGCATCCCATTAAGATTATTGTCGATAGCCATTTAAGCACTCCTGCTACGGCGCGCATTTTTGCCGGACAGCGCAGTGTCATTATCGTAACGCTTGCTATGCAGCCAGGCCAAGAAACGCAGAATCGTAAAGCCCTTGAAAGCAAGGCGCGCATACTTGAGGTTAAAGAAGAATGTGGCCAGATTAATCTGAAGGATATGTTGAAGAAACTGGCGAAGCAGGGCATCGGCACGCTTTTGGTTGAGGGGGGAGGCACCTTAGTGGGCTCGCTTGTTGATAAAAAGCTTGTGGATAAGTTTATGTTTTTCATGAGCCCTAAGATTATCGGCGGCAAAGATGCGTTAAGCCCGGTCATGGGCAAGGGTATCGTGCGCATGGATCAGGCATTGCGCTTGCGCGATATTAAGCTTAAACGTATTGCCGAAGATTTCTTAATTGAAGGAAATGTTGGATAGTATGTTTACCGGGATCATCGAAGAGCTGGGGAAGGTAAAGAAAATTTATAGACAGGGAATGGCTACCAAGCTTGTGCTTGAGGCTGAACTTGTTTCTCGAGATGTTGCTATAGGAGACAGCATCGCTGTTGATGGGGCGTGTTTGACTGTGGTTAAGAAATTCGGCAATCAGCTTGAATTTGACGTGCTGCCTGAAACTGCGCGTATCAGCACGTTAGGCGCGCTTAAAGTTAACGACAGGGTTAATCTTGAGCGTAGTTTAAAAGTTGGCGATAGGCTCTCTGGTCATTTTGTGCAGGGCCATATTGATTGCATAGGCGTCATTCGCAAAAAAGGATTTAGCAACGGTAATCTGGATATTGTTATAGCGGTGCCTCCTGCATTTTTGAAGTATTGCCTTCTAAAAGGAGCGATTGCCGTTGATGGAGTTAGTCTTACTATTGCTAAGATTTTTTCTTCCTCATTTTCTGTTTATATCATTCCCCATACCCTCACCCATACTACACTCCAATCCAAAAGTTCTTCTGATCGCGTTAACCTTGAATTTGATATCCTCCTCAAGCGCCCCGTCCAGTAAAGCAATAGCAAAAATTTTCAGTTTTGTTATAATGCTACCAAGAATAATAGTTCTTCTCATTTTAGAATATCTTCATACTTAATATCCACGACGGGCAATCATCATGATATGCAATAAAGAAAGATTGGGACGCGTTAATTTTAAGGAAAGCCATACGGTTATTTCTTTTGATATTTTTGATACCTTACTTATCCGTACTATTGAGCCTCTTGAGCAAATTCATCACTTTGTCTTTGATCGGGCATTCTTGCAACGTTTTGGCGGGATTGACCGTTTTCAGATGCTGCGTGCGTGGAAATCCATTGAGTCGCGCCTAAGAGCTAATGCAGCGCAAGCAGGTTACGACTCCGAATGTTCCGATGAGGAAATTATTGCATGCCTTGCGCAGGAATTGGGTAAAGAAGGGGTAGGCACCCATGACTTGCTTGAATCGGCGTTATCAATCGAGAAGTATTTCCTGGAACCCATGCCTAACATGAGGTTGTTGCTTGAAAGACTCGCCAAGCATCATAGGATTATCGCAATTTCTGATACTATTTTTTCAGCAAGGATACTGTCGAAATTATTAGAATCTTGCGGCTATGCAAATCTGATAGATCGGGTATATAGCTCCTCTGATTTTAAATTGTCTAAAGCAAGCGGACGGTTATTTCTGAAGGTTCTCGATGAAGAGCGCGTGCAAAAAGAATCAATCTGTCATATCGGCGACAATGCCTTAAGTGATTATTGCGTGCCTAGACATCTCGGCATGCAAAGCATCCTACTGTATGATGAATGGAATCTTAAGAGGAAGGCCGAGTTAAGGATTTTAGGTCGAAAAAGGAATGGCAGCGCGTTCTTTAGTGGGCAAACAATTATCTCCCATGTAAAAAGCAAAGACTGGCAGGGAAACGATAAAGAAAAACGTCTTTATGAATGGGGCAGAGATATCCTTGGCCCGCTTTTGACAATTTTTACACATTGTTTAGTGAATCAAATCAAGAAAGATGCTGTTCATAAGCTTTATTTTATCGCGCGCGAAGGATTTCTGTTGCAAAGGATTTTTTCTTTTTTCTCTTTGGAGTTTGACGAGCGCCGCCTGCCAGAATCTGCCCTTGTTCCGGTAAGCCGCTTTACAGCTTTCTTATCATCGATTAAAAGCCTGGGGAGCCGGGAGCTTGCTATCGCGGCATGGGGCAATCCTGACGTAGACATATTGCTCAAACGGCTGGGTATTGATAATCCCGGTGAGGTGATTGATTGTTTAGATAGATATTCTTTGGCTATCGGCGATAACTGCGGCTCTTTTTTGACCCGTAAGTGCCTGTATCAGTTATTTAA
>JAGOIJ010000024.1 GCA_017995695.1 Candidatus Omnitrophota bacterium
TGAAAATCTTGTCGATCAAATACGCGCTTACCTTAAGACGGGAAAGCTTGATCTGATATATAGTTTTAGTGCATTGCATAATCTCTTGCTTCCTATTGATGGGCAATTAAGCGGAGAAGAGTTTTTATTAAGCACGTCAGCGACTTAAGCGATGTAATGGCTGATGACGGAATACTGCTTTTTAATAGTCCCCTTACTTTGTCTGCTTTATCAGCGCTTGCCCCGGTTGTTGAGCAGGCAACATCGCGACGCATGACAACGGCATTTATTGAATCAGCGTCTGCCGGCACAGCAGTGCTCTTGTCGCCAGCAATGGGAGATGGGCCTGATGTGGCCAGTTCGCCTATCGCCATAAGCGCGGATATGTCATCGGGGGCATCATCGCCTATCCTTGCAGATGTTCTCGTTAAGCCTATTAGGGCGCCATCGCGCGATACTGATCCATTGGCCATAACGATGCGTCAATGGGTGGAACAGGGTCGCGGTTCGCTTCAGATCACCGCAAGCGATGGCAAGGCGTTTGATGTTAGATTCAACGCCGAACAATCAGTGAGAATGATTGGCGGCACGATGCGCACAAATTACCGTATCGAGGTGTTCGATGCTGACAGAGGAGTGGCAATCGGGTTTGTTGATTTTGTTATTGACGAGCAGATGAGGCGTGGGCAACAAGTGCGCGTGGCGTATATGTGGACAGCGCATAGTACGCCAAAGAGCTTTGGGTTGGATTGGAGAATAAGCGAAGCTATCTTCGTTGATGAAGCATATCGTTATGGGTATCATGGTATTGGGGAGATGTTGATGAGCTTAGCATTGCGTATTGCCGCAATAAAAAGAGCAAGTGAATTTTTGTCGCTGCAGGTAGAATCTCCAGGGTTCTTTGGGGTAATTGGTTTTGAGGTCCTGCCCCATGCTTTTGATATGTTGTATTCTTTTGCCGATCATGCTGCCAGTGGTTTTCCGCGCACCCAGATTACGCGCGCGGAATCGTCCTCGCCTATTCAGGAAACGCCAGCGCAAGTCAACGCTCGAAAGATATTAGCAGCAGGCAGTTTTAAGCTGCCAAACGGATTACAAGAAAAGATTATTGCTTCTGCCGCTGAAATTCCATCTGACCTGTTGGATGATCTTGCGATGGGGGATATTGGGCCCGAAGTCATGTATGCTTTAAGTAGGTCAAGGGTCGCTCTTTCCAAAGAAGAGGAAAGGTTGTTGTGGTCAGTATTTCATAGGCGCTACGGTGAACTAAGTGATAGGAAAGAAGTTTCGCCCATGGTTTCGGCGGTTATTGATGAAGCAATGCGACAGAGCAATGATGAGGTTTCTATTTTAGAGGTTGGTTGTGGCCCTCGCGGCGAAGCCTTGCGGGGCATAAGTGAAGCATATCGCAATAAGTATCCCGGCCGATTAAAAGCTTGGGGTGTTGATTTATCGGTTGAGGAAAACGGTATTGAGAATGTTTCGCTGGTGTCGGGCGATATGCGCGCGCTTAGCTTTCCCAGCGAAACATTTGACGTAGTGTTTGAATCACATACCCTTGGATATTTTAGGCATGCAGATAGCTTTGAACAGGTTATCCATGAAATAATGCGCGTGCTTAAGCCGGGAGGAAAATTTGTTTTTGGCGAGAAAGCCCTGGAAGACGATTTTCTGAATACGGCCATGTTGATCTTTGAGAAGCGGGTTGATATTGCTCGCATACGATTTGAAGGCGAAGACGTAGTGCTTGAAAAGAAAATAGCCGCGGATTATGATGTGTCGGCAAGCGCCTCTTCGCCAGTTTATCTTTCAGGATTGGGAGATATTGCTGCCAAGATACATGCGGAGATTGGATCCCGTGGCTTTGCGATTGAAGACGCATGGGCAGTGATCAAAGCCGTACAGGAGAGTACAATCACCAAAGACATCGCGTTGTCCAATCTTTCCGCAGACGATATTCTGGCCATACCGGGGATCATGAAGCATCTTAGGCAGATCACGAATCCTTCTAAAGAGGGGAGTGCGTCTTCCGCGGTACTGCCGGCTACTTTGGCATCAGTCATGAATTTTGATCAAAGTCTTAGTCCTGCCGAATTGATGCGTCGGTGCGGCCTGGAAGGTTTAGAGAAACGGCTGCTCTTGCTTGATGGAAAATTTTTGGCTGTCGATTTTGAAGAGGATTCTCAACGTGGTTTTGTGGCGGCCACAATCCGGCGCTTCACGGAGAAAACATTAATAGGTATGCTTCCATTGGGTGGAAAAGATATTGGTCCGCTTGCGCACGGAGAATCTCTGGATGATTTTGTTTTTATGGGGGTGCCACAGATTTATGCGGAAGAAGGCGCGCACGATGAATCTGGTAAGCGTGCACGTGAGTATGCGGCGGCATTGCTGAGCGCATCTTTGGATGGAGTCATTGGGAGCAAGGGGGTAATTCTTGAGGTTGCTGATCAGGTTGCGGATATCGATGCAATAATTGCTTTGTTTAAGAAGCGCGGCTTTGTTTTGCAAGGGGGCCAGCCGTATGTGTATCGAACATTCAATAACCAGCAAGACAGATTTGAGATTCGCCGGGATACCTTGTTGCGGTTGGAAAGATTGCGATTTGAGGAGGGAGAGCGAGCATATGTAAAATTTGAGCACGCCTCATCGCCGGCCAGAGAACCAGAGAGTGACGCAAAGGGAGGCATTGATTTTCGCGCGCTGCCGATAACTGTGTCGCCTGTCGCCGGTCGCCTGTTGTCAGTCTCCGGTCGTTTGTCTGCCACGATGAGTATTAATCTTGAAAAAGAGTGGCAGGAGATCCAGAATACGGTAAATGCGGGAATCATTCCTTCTTCCGAAAGAATAAAAGAGTATCTGCAGAATTGCTGTGGTCAAAGTGATTTTGACCAAGAAATTGATAAGGTATTACATTGTTTGGCCGATATCTTACGGCTAGAGGAAGATCGCGTAAGCGTAACTGATCCGCGCGTGCGCCAGATGGTGGTGTTGCTTGAATCAAGCTCGTCATCCGAGGTGCTGCAAATAGCTTTAAGTGAAATTTCTGCAGTTTCGTCAGAGTCCATGCCGCGTAACTAAATAAAAGAAAGGGCGCTCTCGCCCCAAAGGTTATCAGCCTAATGGGATAACTCGAGCCGGCGCCCTTTTCTTTAAAATTCGAAATCCTAATATCGAAATCCTAAAAAAATTAAAAATACAAAATTCGAAATTAAAAACTATTTGAATTTCTCTAATATAGCACCAAAGATTCTCATGAGTTCGATAGATTCTTGAATTAACGCTTCTTTTTCTCTTAACCATTCTTCTTGCGTATCCGTGAGCCTTAGCCAATAGCGGCTTTCTTTTGATTCCTTTCGTGAGATTTTTGCCCTCATTACAAAATCTTTTTTGCTCAGCGCTTCATTAGCTTCAATGTAATTTGCGCCAATGGAACCCGCACAGCGGATTAATTGTTTCCCAACTTCAAAATTGGGCATTGTTTTAGGCAACGTTTTTACATATTCAATTACCCTTTTGGCGAAATGAAACGTTCTTTCTTCAAGGTCGTAATGTTTGGAATTTGTGATTTTGGTCATTTGGATTTGTTTAGGGTTTAGAATTTCGGATTTAGGATTTAACATTGTTTTGCCTCCTACCTTTTATAGACGTATAATTCGGTAAAATCTCACCAAGATTTTTCATCCTTGCTTCTAAAATCCCCTTGTTTCCCTTGTTACTTCGTGATAAAATTATATACTAAGAAAGGATTAGCAATGATTATAACAGAGCAAAAACCGATTGCCCAGATTATAGATAGCTTGCAAGGGGCGCATAAGATTTTTTTGGTAGGCTGTGGTGAGTGTTCGACCACGTGTAAGACTGGCGGCGAGCCTGAGTTACTGAAGATGAAAGAGGCGCTGGAGGGCCATGGCAAAACAGTGGTAGGCTGGTGTATCCCGGGAGCGCCCTGCGTTGCCGCGCAGATGAAGGTTGAGATGGCAAAGCACATGAAAGATCTGCGTCAATCAGAAGCAGTTCTTGTGCTTGCCTGCGGCTTGGGCGTGCAGTCGTTTAAAGATAATGACCGCTTTGGCCTTGCGGTGTGTCCTGCCTGCAATACGCTCTTCGGCGGCATGCTTGATGCGCAGGGTAATTTTCTGGAAAAGTGTTCGATGTGCGGGGAGTGCGTACTCGCTGAAACCGGCGGCATATGTCCGATAACCCTTTGCCCAAAGGGTTTGCTCAATGGTCCTTGCGGCGGTATGAATCTGGGTAAATGCGAGGTAGATAAAGACAGAGATTGCGCCTGGGTCCTGATTTATAAAGAAGCGCAGAAGAAAAACAAGCTGCAAGAATTCAAGAAAATTAAGGAACCAAAGGATTATAAAAAAACCAACAAGCCACACATGTTACTTGTAGCAAGTAGTAAGAAAGAGTAAACAATGAGTACTCAACCATATAGCGATAAAGTGATGGATCATTTCACCAACCCGCGCAATGTTGGCGAGATTCCTGATGCCAGTGGCATTGGCACCGTTGGAAATCCGATCTGCGGCGACGTGATGAAGATGTATCTGAAGATAGAGGGCGATGTGATTGTGGACGCGAAATTTAAAACCTTTGGGTGCGGGGCAGCCATTGCCACAAGCTCTATGGTCACCGAAATGGTGAAAGGCAAGCGTATTCAAGAAGCGTTGAAGATTACCAACAAAGCAGTGGCAGAGGCGCTCGGTGGCTTGCCGCCGGTTAAGATGCATTGTTCTGTGCTTGCGGAAGAAGCGCTTAAATTATCGCTTGAGGATTATTATAAGCGCCAGGGCAAGCCTATTGATTTCGAAGTTCCTCGGCACCACGATCATTGTTAGCGATGGCAGCGGTTATGAGCCGCGCAAGCGGCATAGCGTTGACAAAGCGAAGGATTCGTAGTAAAATTTTAGGTAAACTAAAAAGACAGAAGGAGGACGACCGCAAACGCAAGAGCACTTTGATTAAACATAAACTGTTTTTGACGCGCAGTTTTCGCAAGGCAAAAACAGTGTTGTTTTATTTGTCGTTTGATGGCGAGGTGGAAACAAGGACCATGATTAAAGAAGCGCAAAAATTAGGAAAAAAGATTGCTGTACCCGTATGTTTCCGGGATAAAATAGTGATGAGGCCTGCCTTGTTGTGCGAAAACGGCATGTTCAAGAAAGGGCCTTATGGGATTGATGAGCCGGTGAGCCGACAATTTGTGGCATTGAGCTCCTTGGATATGATTATTGTTCCGGGTGTTGCCTTTGATGTACAAGGCAATCGGCTCGGCCGCGGTAAAGGCTACTATGATCGCTTCTTAAAGCGGCTCACCAAGAAGTCCCGCACTATTGGGTTAGCGTTTGATTTCCAAATCTTGCCTTCGGTTCCCACCACCGCCAATGATATGCGCGTTGGTCGCGTGATCTTCGCGTAAAACTCCTTCACACACAAAAGCAGGTTAGGTGTTTGAAAGCAGTCAGCATGCTCGTGCACAGGTTTCGTGCAAGCATAGTTGCGCACCTGAAATCGTAACTAATGGTTTATTAGGTAGAGGAGGTTGGCTGAACGATGCTTAATATAATTCTTATGGTGGCCGTTGCATTGGTTGCAACGGTTGGAGGCTATCTTATCCGGCGCTATATTGCCGAGAAGAAAACGCAGGATGCTGAAGCCAAGGCAAAGCTTATTGTTGAGCAGGCAAAGAAAGAAGCGCAGGATAAGCGTAGGGAAGCAGAGCTTGAGGCGAAGGATCTTTTGTATCGCATGCGGCAGGATTTTGAGCGCGAAACTAAGGATCGTCGCCAGGAGATTGCTAACCTGGAGCGCAGGCTCGCGCAAAAGGAAGAGAATATTGATCGCCGACTGGGATTATTAGAGACTAAGGAAAAAGAGATTGAGGCAAAGTTTGAGAATGCTAAGCGTCAGGAAGACGCGATTAAGGCCAAAGACGCCCAGCTGCATGCGTTGATTGCCGAAGAGAAAGAGCGTTTGCAGAAAATCGCTTCACTTTCTGCTGAAGAGGCAAAGCAGATCTTGCTTGCACGTTTGAATGAAGAGCTTAACAATGAAAAAGCGGTGGTTATCAAGCGTCAGGAAGAAGAAGTCCGCAGTATCATTGATAAAAAAGCTAAAGAATTGGTGAGCGTTGCCATTCAAAAATGCGCGGTTGAGCATACGGTTGAATCAACCGTCAGCGTTGTAAACTTGCCGAACGATGAAATGAAGGGAAGGGTTATCGGACGCGAAGGACGTAATATTCGCGCCTTTGAAATGGCGACCGGCGTCGATGTGATTATTGATGATACCCCTGAAGCAGTTACCCTCTCGGCATTTGACACGGTGCGCAGAGAGATTGCGCGCTTGAGTTTGGAAAAATTAATCAGCGATGGCAGGATCCATCCCGGAAGGATCGAAGAGGTTGTGGAAAAAACCAAAAAAGAGATGGATGAGAAGATTAAAGAAGAAGGCGAGCGCGCGGCATTTGAAGCTGGGGTTAATAGCTTGCACCCGGAAGTGATTAAGCTGTTGGGCCGGCTTAAATATCGAACCAGCTTCGGACAAAATGCCTTGCAGCATTCCAAAGAGGTTTCCTTTTTGCTGGGGGCGCTTGCTTCCGAGATTGGTTTGGACTTCAGGATTGCCCGTCGCGTTGGTCTCTTGCATGATATCGGCAAGGCCGTTGACCATCAGATCGAAGGAACTCACGCTCAAATTGGCGCGGACCTGTTAAAAAAGTTTAATGAAAACGCAGAGGTAATCCACGCCGTTGAGGCGCATCATGAGGAAGCAGAGCCGCACAGCTTGTTTGCTATCTTGGCCGTGGCAGCGGACGCGATTAGCGCTGCTCGACCGGGCGCGCGCCGTGAAACACTAGAGACGTATATCAAGCGTTTGGAAAAACTTGAATCCATCGCCAATCTATTTAAAGGCGTTGAAAAATCATTCGCAATCCAGGCTGGGCGCGAGATTCGCGTTATTGTGCAGCCGGAAAAAATTTCCGATAATGACTCCATCAACCTTGCGCGGGAGATCCGCAAGAAAATTGAAGAGGGGATGGAATACCCGGGACAAATTAAGGTTACGGTCATTCGGGAAACAAGAGCGATTGAGTATGCGAAATAATTAATTAAACGGGTCTATCGTCGATAGTCTATGGAGTATGTTTTGAACGTACGATCGACTATCGACCATTGACTAAAGACCATAATGCTATGAATATTCTCTTTATAGGCGATATTGTCGGTTCTCCGGGCAGGGAGGCAATAGGCAAGGCACTTTCCAGCCTTAAGCAGGAATACGCGATTGATTTCGTTATCGCGAATGCGGAAAATGCTGCCGGTGGATCAGGTATTACCGCTCTTATTGCCAAAGAATTATTTTCCTACGGGGTGGATGTCATAACCTCCGGAGACCATATTTGGAAAAAAAGAGAAATATTCGAATTTATTAATGAAGAAGCGCGCGTGTTGCGGCCGGTTAATTTTCCACTTGGTGCGCCAGGCAACGGCTTTGGCGTGTTTGAAACCAAGCGTGGGATCAAGGTCGGCGTCTTGAACGTGCAGGGGCGCGTATTTATGGATCCGATTGAGTGTCCTTTTCGTAGCGCTCGCGCTGCGCAGGAAACAATGCACAAACAAACGAATATTATTATTGTCGATATGCACGCCGAGGCAACCTCGGAGAAGATTGCCTTGGGCTGGTATTTGGATGGAAAAGTTTCCGCGGTTGTAGGCACACACACGCATGTCCAAACCGCCGATGAGAGAATTTTGCCGGCGGGAACAGCCTTTTTAACTGACGCAGGCATGACCGGGCCCTTGGATTCGGTTATCGGTCGCAGGGTTGAAGATGTGTTAGCCCGTTTTATTACCGCTATTCCTACACGCTTTGAAGTTGCCGATAAAAATATCGCCTTACAGGGCGCGCTCATTGCGGTTAATGAGACAACAGGCCAGGCGCAGTCGATAGTAAGGATCCAGCGTAAGGTATAATATGTCAGCAATCAATATCAAACTTCACAATCTAAAAATTTTTATTTTTGGTTTGCCACTATGCATTTTACTATTTGCATTTTGCATTTGTGCGACGCACGCCCAGTCCCAAGATCTTGAGTTTACCGTTGACGCTGGCGCCCAGACAATTCCTTTGCCCCCGATCTTTAAGCCGAATATTGATGTGAGCGGTCGCGGATTCCACGAGCAGGCAACATGGCCGCAAGGCATGGCTTCTGCTGAGGCATTGCGTGCATGGTCAGAGCTTATAGGGTTTAAGGGTATGCATCGGCTGCAGTACAACCTTTGGGAAATCAGCCAGCTTGAGAAAAGCAAGGACCTGCAGGATCGCCTCATCAACAATTACGAATCTGTTATAAAAAAAGTCACTGACGCTGGGGGTATTGTCGTCGTGAGTTTTTTCGGCACCCCTGCCAACATGGGAAGGGTGCTGGATAGTAAAAGCCCGCCGCATCCGCGCGATTTTAAAAGATTCAAGGAGTTGGTTAAGACGCATATGCGCCGTCTTAGCTGCGAAAAGAAATATAATGTCTGGTACGAGGTATGGACTGCCCCTGACCTGGATGCCTTTTTCTTAGGCAGGAAACAGGATTATTTAAAGATATACCGCATGGTTGCTGAATGCGCCCGTGAGCTTGAGCTTGAGACTAAGATTCATATCCCGGTGGGGGGGCCGGGCGCAAGCTGGTGGTTTCAGAATGTCAACGGCAATAATATTGTTATCCCAGAACACAGCCTCATCTACGATTTAATACGATTTTGTTATCGCTATCGCCTTCCCTTAGATTTTATTACCTGGCACGGTTATTCAAGTGACGCCAAGGCAGAGAAAGAAAACACTATTTACAAAAAGATATCTGCTACGTTGATTCGTCAATGGCTTTCATTTTTTAATTTCGAAAATACCATTCCTCTGATTGTTGATGAATGGAATTTTGATTTAGGAAGCAATGTGCTGCTTGAACGATCAGACGCAGCTCATGTCAGCGCCAGTTATATCCCCGCGCGACTAAAACATATGCACGCTGCGGGGATTGACCACCATATCTTCTATTGTCTTGAGGATTTTCAGAATAACAAGGAAGGCGTTATCAGGAATGTCGGCGCTTTTTGGTTTGATGCTAAAAGCGATAAGTACCGCGGCGGGCCAAAAGTATTGATGAATGCTTTTAGGATGCTCAATAGCCTTGAGCCGAGGCTTATCCTTGCTCCGGCAAAGGCGGACGATGAGTTTGTAGGAGCGCTAGCGACTGCCGGCAAAGACCGTTTGGTAATGATCGTGTATAATTATGTTGATCCGGACATCTTCCGCAACTATTTATCCCGCAACATCGGGACCTTGACGCGGACTTCGCGCAGAATTCTTTTGGGGCTCATCCGTTCAGGCAGGCTTGAGCAGATTCGGCGTAAAGAGATTGACCTAAAGCGCGTGCGCGTAAATAAAAAATTAAAAGCCCTTTTTAAAACCGCCCTTGAGCTTAATGATCAGGCTACTGTTTATAAAAATTCGCCGCGTAAGGTTACGCTTACTATAAAAAATCTTAAAGACGCTTACGTTGTCGAGCAGTTTATTATTGATGACAGTTGCGCTCGCGACTGCGATTTCCTGCCAAAGAAGACTAGTCAGATAGCGGGACTTACGCAGTATCAAGAGAAGCTGGTGCTTAATCCTTATAGCGTGCATATGATTGTATTGAGGAAGCAGTTGAAGCCTGAACCTCAGCTTCAATCAGCAGACCAGGAGACAACGAGCGCTGTTCCTCCGACGGCAATCGAGCCAAGCCAGACTCCAGAAAAGCAAGAGTTGCCTTAGGCGAAAGAAGCGATATGGCGCACCATCAAAATACTCCAGATTTATTTATTGGGCAGGGATCGTTGTCGTCTGATAAGCGCATCTTTACGGTTAGCGAAATCACCGCGGATATCAAGCTTGTTTTGGAAAATACCTTTGCGCATTGCTGGGTAGAAGGAGAAATCTCAAATTTTAAAGCGTATCCTTCAGGCCACTTTTATTTCTCCCTGAAGGATGGCCAGGCAGTGCTTGCTGCGGTAATGTTTAGCCGGGCTAATCGAGGCTTAACCTTTAAGCCGGAGGATGGGCAGAAGGTTATTTGCTGTGGCAAGATTGATGTGTATCCCCCCCGGGGCAATTATCAGCTTATTGTTGAAACAATTGAGCCCAAAGGTATCGGCGCGCAACAACTGGCCTTTGAGCAATTAAAAAATAAATTACTGAAGGAAGGCTTGTTTGATCCGGCGCACAAAAGGCAGCTTCCGCTCATGCCTTTTCGTGTCGGGATAGTAACGTCAAAGGCCGGCGCTGCGGTGAGGGATATTCTACAGATTCTTAAAAAAGGTGCGCCTTGCGTTGACGTAGTAATCCGTTCAGTCAAGGTGCAGGGTGAAGGTGCGGCTTCCGAGATCGCCGCTGGCATTGAGGATCTGAACCGTTATAAAGAAGTAGATGTTATTATTGTTAGCCGCGGCGGTGGTAGCATTGAAGATCTCTGGTCATTTAACGAAGAGGTGGTTGCCCGCGCAGTATATAACTCCGCTATTCCTATCATATCTGCGGTGGGCCACCAAATCAATACAACGCTTTCTGACCTCGTTGCCGACGTTTTTGTTGAGACTCCCTCTGCTGCAGCAAAAATCATTGTCGATAAGAAGCATGCCTTACTCGCCGAGCTGGAAGGTTTTGTTTATGAGATGACCGCATCCTCTACGCACACCATCAGTACCTTAAAAAATAGTTTGATTGCCTTGCGGCATATGCTGAAAAGTCCGCTCGATAGATTATTAGAAAAGGAGCAGCTGGTTGATGACTTGATGCAGTCATTGTCGCAACACACCCATCATTATGTTTCAATGACCGGTCAGCGATTATCGACCTTGCTGGGCCGGCTTGACGCGTTAAGCCCTTTAGCGGTGCTTTCGCGAGGATACAGCTTGACGTTGCGCTTACCCGAAGAAACAATTATGAAGGAAGCCCGCTTATTAAAGCCGGGAGATGTGGTGAGAACAGCGTTGCACAAGGGAAGCTTTATTAGCACAGTGCAGGAGGTGGTGCCTGATGAAAGAAAAACAACAATTTGAAGATGATATTAAACGGTTGGAAAAATTGGTGGATGAGCTAGCCAGCGGTAAATTAACGCTTGGTGAGTCGCTAAAAAAATACGAAGAGGGCATAAAGCTTGCGCAGAGTTGTTCAGCGCAACTTCAGGATGCGCAGCGTAAGGTTGAATTGTTGATGAAAAAAGAAGGAAAATTCACCAAAGAGAGCTTCGAAGAAGATACCGAGGAAAAATAAATAATGTTACTTGAATCCCTGCATGCCCCGCGTGATATGCGCAAGCTTCCTCCTGAACAGCTGAGTGCTCTGGCAGGAGAGATCCGGAAGCGCATTATTGAGGTGGTATCCAAAACCGGCGGCCATCTTGCCTCAAGCCTGGGGGCGGTTGAGATAGCTATTGCCTTACACTATTGTTTGGATACTCCGCATGATAAAATAGTGTGGGATGTGGGACATCAGTGCTACGCACATAAAATACTTACCGGTAGAAACAAGCATTTTACCTGCTTGCGCCAATACGAAGGTTTGACCGGGTTTCCTTGTAAAGATGAATCTGAATACGATTCGTTTACAACAGGACACAGCTCAACCGCGGTATCATTGGCGCTGGGGTTGGCCAGCGCCCGCGATATGCTGCCGAAAGAAAAAAGTTTTAAAGTTGCCGCAGTCATCGGCGATGGTTCATTAAGCGGCGGATTGTGTTTTGAGGGTTTGAATAACGCCGGCCACCTTAAGAAAGACCTTTTAATTGTGCTGAATACGAATGAGATGAGCATTGCTCCGAACGTGGGAGCGATCAGCACGTATCTAAATAAGCTTATATCTATGCCCGTGTACAATCGTTTTAAAAACGCGTTAGATAATTTTGTTGCTTCGCGCATTCCTAAGGGAAGCCGCCTGATTAAGATCGCCAATAAGTTTGAGGAAGGGTTAAAGGGTTTGTTTATTCCCGGGATGCTGTTTGAAGAGCTGGGGTTTCGTTACTTTGGGCCGTTTGACGGCAATGATTTAACGGTGTTAATTCCCACATTAAAAAATATTCTAAGCATCAAGGGGCCGCGGCTGTTGCATGTGGTGACGAAAAAAGGAAAGGGCTATGCACCGGCAGAAAAAGACGCGGTGCGTTTTCATAGCGCTGCTCCGTTTGTGATTGAAACCGGCCAGCCCGCAAAAAAAGATTCTGAGCAGAGCCCTACTTTTACCCAGGTGTTGGGTAAGTCCTTGGTTGAGCTGGGTAGAGAGCACACGAATGTTTGCGCTATTACCGCAGCCATGCCTGAAGGGACCGGATTGGATTTGTTCCGCGATTCCTTTCCTGACCGGTTTTTTGATGTCGGCATTGCCGAAAGTCACGCCGTATGTTTTGCTGCAGGCCTTGCTAAGCAGGGGCTTAAGCCCGTTGTCGCTATCTATTCTACTTTTTTGCAGCGCGCCTATGATCAGATTATTGAAGATATCGCTCTGCAAGGTGTCGGTGCGGTGTTTGTTTTGGACCGTGCTGGGATCGTGGGAGATGATGGGGCAACTCATCAAGGAGTTTTCGATATCGCATTTTTGCGGCATATCCCAAATGTCACCTTGATGGCTCCTAAAGATGGGGATGAGTTGAGGGCGATGTTAGCATGGGCAGCGGATGCCGCAGGACCTGTATTTATTCGGTATCCGAAAGACAGGACGCCCGCGAACAGATTCCCCTTGATGAAACAATCTATTAAGGAAGGTGAGGCTGAACTTCTTTGCGAGGGCCGCGATGTAACTATTGTTGCTTACGGAAGTATGGTTGCGCCCGCCTTTGCATCAGTGGAGCTATTAAAAAAAGCAGGCCTCTCTATAGGGGTAGTGAATGCCCGTTTTGCTAAGCCGCTTGATATATCTTTGTTGCGTCAGTGCCTACAGAAAAGCAAGCATATCGTTACCGTTGAAGACGGTATTCTCGAAGGGGGTTTTGGAAGCGCTGTGATGGAGGCGCTCAAGACGCCGGTGATACGCATCGGCGTTCCTTCGGAATTCATCCCTTGCGGAAAAAGGGAGTTTCTTTTGCAAAAATACGGTTTGACAGCAGAAGGCATTGCTGGAACAATCCAATCTATCATTAGGTAGCTATGGCAAAGATTCGCATACAGCGAGATAAATGTAAGGGGTGTTTGTTGTGCGTAAGCGTATGCCCCCGCGGCGCCCTTGTTTTAGAAACAACGTTAAACCGCCGGGGGATCAAGCCGGTTAAGCATAAACAGGGCGCGGGTTGTTCTGGTTGCGCGCTGTGCGCGCTGATGTGCCCTGATTGTTGTATTGAAGTGTATAAATAGTCACCAGGTCACCAAGACACCACGTCATTAGTTTTACGAGTGACGTTGTGACACTGTGGCGTGGAGACATAGGGCAAGGGATTATATCAATGGATACCAAAAAGAAGGTTTTGATGAGCGGCAACGAGGCAATTGCTGAAGGCGCTATCCGCGCAGGGTGCCGTTTTTATGCCGGCTATCCCATTACGCCGCAGAACGAATTAATTGCTTATATGGCTGTGCACTTGCCTGAATCCGGCGGTGTGTTTGTGCAAGCCGAATCAGAGATTTCCGCAATTAATATGGTGTATGGCGCATCTGCAGCAGGCGTGCGCGCCATGACCTCATCTTCAAGTCCCGGCATCAGCCTTAAGCAGGAAGGGATTTCGTATATTGCGGGCGCGCAATTGCCGGCAGTTATTGTTAATGTTATGCGCGGCGGGCCGGGATTGGGCAATATCGCTTGCGCGCAGTCTGATTATTTTCAAGCGACGCGTGGCGGCGGCCACGGAGATTATCGTTGCTTGGTCCTGGCTCCATCAGGACCTCAGGAAGCATTTGATTATATGGCACTTGCGTTTCGTTTAGCTGACCAATATCGCAATCCGGTGATGATACTGGCCGATGGCATGCTTGGGCAGATGATGGAGCCTGTGTGTGTCACCACGTCACCAAAACACCACGTCACCAGAAAAGGCCAAAAGGATCAACCATGGGCCCTGACTGGCTGCAAGGGGAGGTCGCCCCGCGTGGTGAAATCATTTTTTATGCAAGAAGGTGAGCTTGAGAAATTTAACGTGCTCTTGCAAAAGAAATATGCGCAGATTCAAGAGAAAGAGCAACGTTATGCAAGCGCGCATCTTACTGACGCAACGACAGTGTTAGTTGCGTATGGCACTATGGCGCGCATCGCCCGCGGGGCAATGCAGCGCTTACGAGAGCAAGGGCGTAAGGTTGGATTGTTGCAGCCAATCTCTCTGTGGCCATTTCCATCAAAGGCAATCCAGAAGCTTATGCGTGATAATCCGTGGGTATCGTTCTTGGTTCTGGAGATGTCGCACGGCCAGATGGTTGATGATGTGCGGCTTGCTGTTAACGGCAAGCGTCCTGTTGCCTTTATGGGCAAGGCTGGCGGGGGGATGCCGACGGAAGAAGAGATTATCAAGGAAACAAATTCATTATGAAAAAAATATATCAACACCCTCAAGCGCTTCGCGATGTTGCTACTCATTATTGCGCTGGCTGTGGCCATGGCATTGCGCATAGGCTTGTTGCTGAAGTCGTGGATGAGCTTGCTATTCGAGAGTCGGTTATTGGCGTTGCTCCGGTCGGCTGCGCAGTTGTGGCGTATGACTATTGGGATTTTGACTGTACCGAGGCAGCCCATGGCAGGGCCTTGGCTGTTGCGACTGCCCTTAAAAGAGTAAGGCCGCAGGCAATTGTTTTTACGTACCAGGGAGATGGTGATTTGGCCGCAATCGGCACCAATGAAACTATCCATGCAGCAAACAGGGGAGAGAATCTCACTGTTGTTTTTATTAATAATGCGATCTATGGGATGACGGGCGGGCAAATGGCCCCTACTACTCTTTTGGGCCAGAAAAGCGCAACCACGCCTCTTGGTCGTGATGCAAAGGCGCAAGGATTCCCGCTTAAGATCTCTGAGATGTTGGCGCAACTTCCCGGGGTTGCTTTTGTTGAGCGTACGAGCCTTGCTTCGCCTCAGGAGATTAAAAAGACAAAGCAGGCGCTGCGTCGGGCATTTGAGAATCAAATACATAACGTCGGGTTTTCATTAGTGGAAATCTTGTCGCCGTGTCCGACCTACTGGGGAATGTCGCCTGTCCAGGCATTAGTATGGATTCGTAATGTCATGGAAAAAGAATTTCCTTTAGGCAGGATCAAATAACTCAAATATGACTGAGCGTATTATTATAGCTGGCGCTGGTGGGCAGGGGGTAATGCTGCTTGGCAAGGTTTTGGCGGAATCTGCTTTGCGCGAGGGAAAACAAGTAACGTGGTTTCCCTGTTATGGGGCTGAAGTGCGCGGAGGCACCGCGTATTGCATGGTGGTTATTTCAGATAAGCCCGTGGGATCCCCGTATGTGGATAAGGCAGATACATTGATTGTGCTGAATGAGCCGTCGCTGGTTAAATTTGGAAAACGGGTAGCAGCTTCAGGATTATTAGTAGCTAACAGCTCTCTCATACAAAAAGAAACGTTGGTTATGTTGGGTCGGCAAAGTTGCGTCGCCCTTGCCTTTACCGATATGGCTGTTAAACTGGGCGATATTCGGGTGGCAAATATGATTGCCCTTGGATATTTTATTGCGCGTAAGCAATTAATACGCGCGAAAACTGTGTATGCGGTTATGCAAGCTATGGCGCCGCAAGGCAAGCCGGAATTAGTCGCCATTAATACCAAGGCGCTTCAAGAGGGTATACAATTATATGGTTAGGGTACGTTTTGCTCCTTCACCGACCGGAAATTTGCATATTGGTGGCGCGCGCACGGCGTTATTCAATTGGTTGTACGCTCGCGCGCCGCACGGGAAATTTGTTTTGCGCATTGAGGATACCGATGCGCAGCGTTCAAAGCAGGAATACGTCGATGAGATCACCGAAAGTCTTACCT
>JAGOIJ010000025.1 GCA_017995695.1 Candidatus Omnitrophota bacterium
GGAAACCTTGGTCGTCGTGCCCACAATCACTTCGGGACGGGGACGCGGCGCAATTTCTTTTTTCTGTTCCGGCGCTTTTTGAGATTCGCTTTTCTGCTCTTTAGTGCCGATATTCAATACCTGTTCCTCGCGGCTCTTATCACGATACACCGTAATACCCTTGCATCCTAAATCATAGGCCAGAAGATACGCCTGGCGCACATCATCCAATGTCGCCTCGTGCGGAAAGTTAATCGTCTTTGAAGTGGCGTTGTGCACAAATTTCTGGAAGGCAGCCTGCATGCGCACGTGCCATTCAGGAGCAATGTCATGGGCGGTAACAAAAATCTTTTTGACATCTTCCGGAATGCCTTCGATATGCTGCAGCGAACCGCTCTCGGCGATCTTCTCCATCAATTCCCGGCTGTAAAAATTCCTTTCCCGGGCGATCTCCTCAAAGAGTGGATCGACCTCAACCAGTTTATCATTATCCATAACATTGCGATAGTACACCAGCGCAAAGAGCGGCTCAATACCAGAAGAACAAGGGCCCGCGATGATACTGATGGTGCCCGTCGGAGCAATAGTCGTAAGCGTTGCATTGCGCAGCCGTAGCGTTTTTTCTTTTGCATCATAGATGCTGTTTTTAAAAGCAGGGAATACCCCTTTTTCCTTGCCAAGCTCAAGGGATTTCTTAGTGGCTTCATTAAGAATGAACGACATAACTTTTTCTGCTAACGCAACCGCATCCTCTGAATTATAGGGGATGCCCAGCCGCACCAAAAGCGTTGCCCAACCCATGACACCAAGGCCGATCTTACGCGTTGCCTTGGTTGCCTTTTCAATCTGGTCGATGGGAAACTTGTTAACATCAATCAAGTTATCCAAGAAATGCACGGCAAGGCGCGTAACCTCACGCAAACGGTCCCAGGAGATCTCATAACGCGTCCCCACCTTATGCACCAACACTGCCACATTGATTGAGCCTAAATCGCAGCTCTCATAGGGCAGTAATGGCTGCTCCCCGCAAGGATTGGTACTCTCAATAGCGCCAAGCTGCGGCGTAGGGTTATGCTGATTAATCCGATCGATAAAAATGACTCCGGGTTCGCCATTTTTATGTGCCTGCTTAACAATTAAATCAAACACTTCTTTAGTATGAAGACGTCTTGTTTCCTCATGCGTATGCGGATCAATAACCGCGCATTCCTGGCCCTCTTTAAGCTTAGTCATAAATTCATCGGTGATGGCCACGGAAATATTAAAATTCGTAATCAGCTTATTATTCTCTTTGCAGGTAATAAACTCCATGATATCAGGATGGTCAACCCGCAAGATGCCCATATTCGCTCCCCGACGGGTACCACCCTGCTTGACTGCCTCGGTCGCAGCATCATACACCTTCATAAACGAAACAGGACCCGAAGCGACGCCTCCGGTTGTTTTGACAACGGCATTTTTCGGGCGAAGACGGGAAAAAGAAAACCCTGTTCCACCGCCGGACTTATGAATAAGGCTGGTGATCTTCAAGGTCTCAAAGATCGACTCCATCGCATCCTCGATAGGAAGCGTAAAACAGGCGCTCAACTGGCCTAAATCTTTGCCGGCATTCATCAAGCAGGGAGAGTTAGGTAGAAATTCAAGGCACGTCATCGCCCGATAAAACGAATCCTCAAGCGCGCGTATCTGCTCAGCGTTTTTTCCGTATGCGCTATCAGCCGAAGCAATCGCCTTTGCGACCCGGCGGAACATAGCTTCGGGCGTCTCGACAATCTTACCTTGAGCATCCTTCATTAAGTACCTGCGCTCAAGCACGCGCATGGCATTTTCAGAAAGCTTTAACGTCATACCCACCTCCCTTAGTAAATTGACCCTGCATTAATGTTAAAGAATCAAAATAATATACCATCGTAAAAAACAACTGTCAAGTTAAATACTACGGGTAGTATAATCAATGCTTTGAATATACAATTTGTTGTGTTCAATGAGCGGCTTTAAGAACTAGTTAGGGTGTAAGGCGTTGGCAGGATTCTCGGATGATAAGATCCGCGGGAAGGAGAATCTTGTCCGGCTTTGCACTTTTCTTGCCCGCCATTAAAGCAGCGAGGGTCTTGACGCCCTCCTCGGCCATCTTTATGAGCGGTTGTTTAACAGTCGTAAGAGCAACAGGGCCATAGAGCCCAGAAGGATTATCATCGAATCCCACAATCGACAAATCCTTAGGAATATTTTTATTCATTTCACGAGCCACAGCCATCACCTCAAGAGCCATTGAATCTGAAGCGACGAACACCGCTGTTGGTGCATCCTGCATGGTCAGCATCTTCTCGGCGGCTTGACGAGCCTGGCCACGCGAATAATCAGTTTTGAAAATATACTTTTCATTAAGGGCGATGCCGCGTTTTGAGAGCGCCTGCTTATATCCTTCAAGACGTTTCGCTGCTGCCTGCGTAATGGTATCGCCGGTGATATGGGCGATCTTAGTATGCCCTAAGCTAATCAAATAGCTCACTGCATCCCTTGCCCCCTGGGCATTATCGACAGCAATACAACTTACCGCAAGATTCTCAACATAATTATTGATCAAAACGCAAGGGATATGCGCCTCCAGGGCTGCCTCAAGCTGGGCAGTGTTACCGATAAGATCGGCAAAGATAATCCCTCCTGCGCCTTTTAAGTTAATCGAGGAGCGGCTATCGGTTAAATGCAACAGGAGATCAAACTTCATGGCCTCACATAACGTACCAATGCCGCGAATAAGTTCCAGCACATAAAAAGAATAAAACATCCCTTCATAGCGCGGGATCACCAAAGCAACAACATTGCTTCTGCCGGTGGCAAGCCTCTGGGCAAATACCGAAGGCTGAAAATGCAACTCCTTAACCGCCTCAAGGACTTTGCTACGGTTTTTTTCTTTGACCGAGCCCATCTTGTTGATAACCCGGGAAACAGTGGTAATAGAAACTCCGGCAAGACGCGCGACATCTTCTATCGATACACTTTTGGAAGGATTATTCTTTTTTGTGCGGACCATGTTTAAAATTTTACCGAACTATATCGCCAACTTTAATCGGCTGCATTTCCTGCTTGATATCGCAAGCAGCGATTTCCTTGCGCGTCTGGATTATTTCAATATTCGCAATTGGCTTATCTTGACTGTATACGCGTAGCTTATCGCCAATCTGCAATCCAACATCTTCACCTTTATCAATAATAACAAAATTATTTTCTCGGTTAATTGCCAACACTGCGGCGCTCGTCGTAACAGCGGAGGCTGTCGGATCCTGCGCAACGGCAGCTGCCTCCGGCTGCGCGCGCACCACAATCGGCGCCAACTCAACAACATCTTTGCTAATCGCCGGCTGCACCTTAGGCTCATCCGACGTTACGGAAGCAGGAACGACCTGCTCAAATTGCCGCTTGAAGGTATCCATCTCGGTAATCTTTTCCTTCACCATGGCATCCATACTGTTCAGCTTTTCCTTCAAGGCAGCATCCTGCTGCTGAAGATCAGCGTATTTACGCTCAAGTTCAACCTTGCGGTTATTTAAGGAATTTAATTGCCTGCGTAACAGCGTATTTTCATTCTTGATCGTCTTAAAATCGCCTTGCGTCGCGATCTTCTCATTCTTCTCGCGCACTAATTCTTGGGCAATGCTATCCATAATCTTCTGGTTGTATTCAATCTTACGCGCCAACTCTTCTTTATCGCGCATAAGGTTTTTCACCTCAAGCTCAAGATCGCTCTTCTGCCGCTGCAACTGCTCATTGCCGATCTGAAGTGAGCGCAACTCCAAACGCACGTTGTCCAACTGCAACTCTAAGTCTTTTTTTGTCTTTAAAACACCTGCCCAATAAGCGTCATCAGCGGTAGACGGCCGTGCCTCTTGGTAGGCTTCAACAGGAGCAACGGGCGCAGCCTTTTGCGCGCTCTGTAACTTTGCAATCAATTCATCACGGCTTTTCTCTGCGAGTTGAACCCTTCTATTCAACTCCTCTTCCTTGCGTAGGGCATTATCAAGAGTCTCATTTAATGCATTAATCTTGTCATTATTTTCCTGGATCTTTTGCTCAAACTTTCCCTTTTCATTTTCAAATAATTCCCGATCGCGCGCGGCAGCCTGCTCGACAGCAACTTTTTGCTGCGCCATCATTAAAGCAAAACCTATGCTTGCCACCAACAAAAGAATAAGACCGATGATAATAATATTCTTTCTATCCATTATGCCTCCTTTAGGACATTACCAAAATCATGTACTTCGATATTTTCTTTTATGGCAAAGGATTTACCATGCACGCGCAAACATGCGCTGCATAACCATACTCGCAGCGCCAAGGGCAACCGCATTTTCTCTAAGTCTTGAATAGACAATCTTTACGTCTTCCGTTATTTCTCGGAAAGCCCACTCCTTGACAGTCGCAGTAACCTCGGTTAAAAACTCATCGCCGGCCTCTTCCAGGCCTCCACCGATTACCACTACTTCAGGATTAAATAAATTTACCAACAGCGCAACTTTAATACCTAACCGCCGAGCTGCCCGCTTAAGCGCTTCAAGGGCAAGGGGATGTTTTGCGCGCTGGGCGATAAAGACGCTCTTTAAATCAACATTGGCGCTGTGCGATGCGGTTAGTTTAAAAAACTGGGCGGCTGCTTCTTTGTCAGCCGTCAGCAATTCTTTGATTTCCTCAACGATACCAAGATCTAATTCCCAACGCTTTAAGAAGCACCCACGCGCAGCATCGCAGTTAAACTTATCCTGTTCCTTAAAATTATAGATCGACACCTCGCCTGCGTAACCTTGCGTTCCGGTATATACCTCGCCATTAATCATCACGCCGCAGCCAACGCCGGAAAACATATAAATGACATTCTTAAGGCCACGCTCAAGATCAAACCAATGCTCCCCAAAACAAGCTGCAGAAGCATCGTTTTCAATAAGCACAGGAAGGTTAAATTCTTTCTCAAGCAACTCCCGCAACGGAATATCGACGGAAGCGTAGGTGTAGTAATGGTCCATTTTCTGAGGCCAGTGGATCGTGTTGGTTTTTTTGTTTACCAACCCTGCAATCCCCACGCCAATCCCCTTGATGTCTCCTGCGTAATCTTTAGAACGACGCAGTATCTCGCGCACAATCTCAAGGATACACTCCGAGATTTCTTTTACCGTTGCCTGAGGACGGGCGATCTGTGTCTTGCTGACGATATTTCCTTTTAAATCCATCAGCAGACCTACCATGTTCATAAGGTTTAGCCCGATGCCGATGGTATAGCTTGCTTGAGGATTAAGGTCCAACAACACCGGCCGTCTGCCGCCTTCTGAGATATCCAGCTCTTTTTCAAAGACGAAATTATGCTTTATAAAATCATCGATATAATTCGAGATCGTTACAACATTAATGCCGATTTGTTTAGAGATATCCGGCCTGCTAATGGGCCCATTCCGGCGTAAGATTTCCAAGATTTCTATGTTTCTTTTTTCCCGCTCAGTCAGTTCTGCAGTTGCTAAATCGACACTCCCGCGCATGCAACAAAACCTTTCCCCGTGGCTTTGGAAGAAACAGTTGCTATCGGTTACTAACAGTTACTGTAACCCTTAGTAACCCATAGTAACAAAATCATTTAGTTAATTTAGTAACAGATGATAACTATTATTTATTGTTTTACTTTACTATGAAAGGAACCATAAGTCAAGTATTTTTAAGATGTAAGGAAAATTGGCATCTCGACGAAACGAGGAAAAAGGAAGGCGAAAAGTGTACCTAAACAATAGGCAGAATTACGGCAGGTCGAGCATAATAAAACTATGATCAATGACCTGCCCTGAAGAAAGAACTACCAGGTTTATCTCTTTAGTCCCACTACTGGAATAGGAAGTCTCAAACGAGGCATCATCGACTTCAGGTTGAGTGACTCCGACATGCCCTGACCAGAGATACTGGACCTGCGCGTCAAAACAACCGCTCTCGGGAGCCTGCGCCCCAGAAACAACCATGATAGTTTCACCAAGCCGTGAAAGAGAAGGCTGCGCCTGAAGATCTACTGACGAGACAGCGGCAGCGCGTGGTTGTTGACTTAAACAAGCCTCAAGAAACATCTTCACATTATAATCAAGTCCTGTTTTATCGTCGATTTCTTTCATTCGTTGTCGCGCAAGCGTTGCTGTTTCATCAAAACTTGCCCCATTGCTTTTCTGTTTAAGCGTATCGATCTGGGCGAGAGCTGCTGTATAGTATTCTTTTGCTTGAGCGCCATTGTCTTGAAACTGGTTTAAAAGCCCCAGCTGATATAGAGCAGCTATAGTGTGTGCCGTGCTTGAGGACTCACTGGCCAGTTTTTGAAACAACCCTTTCCCTGCGTCAGGATCGGCTGCGCTGTACGTGGAAATCATGCCCACTTTAAACAAGGCCTCGTGAGCATGAGAAGATCCTGGGAAACGCTGCAGTAAATCTTGATACATGTCCCTAGCAGCCATATACTCTTTGTTTTTCTCTAAGTTGAAGGCGCGCAAATAGGTTAACGTCTCATCAAAAACTTCCTTACCACCGATTTTCTCAAGTTTCTGGAAAATCTTTTCTGCAAACACCGCATCAATTTTCTTCGGATCTAAAGCGCCAAAGGAAAACTTCTTTGCGATTTCAATCAGCCGTGGTGAAACCTGTTCTTTGGTTTGAGCCAAGGCGAGCCGATCTACATACGCTTCAAATAACGTTTCTGATAAATCTAAGGAACCCTGCTCATAAAACTTCTGCGCAAAACCTTTAAGCTCATCATCGCTTACTGCTGAAGAAAGCAACATTTTGACATAGAGTCGGTATACCTCTTGGGCCCGGGCCTTTTCTTGTGCATCCAGCAAAGCCTGGGCAGTTTCTTCTAGAGGCAGGAGATTCCGGCTGCTGCCTTGGGCATACCGCATTACCTCACTCATGAGTTGCGATAATGCATCTTGCTCGCGGGTATCCTGCTGATCGCGATAAAACTTCCATAAGAGTAACTGCGAATACAACCGCACCGCATCACCCGACGGCAAAGAAGCGATGGTCTTCGTTAAAACTTCCGTTGCCTCATCGCGATAGCTTGCCCCCTGATTAAAATACTCCTCCCACAATTGTTTCTCTTGTAAATAATTAAGCTGTAAATAACGCGTCAGCCCGATATAATATTGCGTCACAGGTTCAAGTGATTGCTTCTTGTTTTTTAATGAGGTTAAAAACGCCACATACTCATTATAAGCATGATTGCCGCTATACATATCCGTTAATTCCTGAAACGCAGGGAATGTTTCTTCGATGGTTTTAGCCTCGATAATCTGCTGGCTCAAGCGGGTCAGTTGAGCGCTATCCTGCGCGCGCGCATCTGTCATATTAAGAATAAGAAAACATACAATAAAATTGATAACTAATGACCAACGTCTTATCTTCATTTTTTATCTTTGTTGTTTGAATTTTTTAACACGGGGTTTTTCCAAAACTCTCTGATCACATAATACGCCTTGCGGGGGATACGCTTATTAATGCCATGTTCTAATTCTGGCGATATACCTACTATGCCAAACCATTCCTCATTCATATTCTTGTTATCTTTGGCTTTGATATCAAAATAATAGTTCCCGTTAGACCAGTTTGAGCCGGTATCGTGCACCTGCCAGCTTTCAGGATCGAATTCCTTATGCTTCCACCATTCATCGGTCCATTCGAATATCGCTCCTCCTAAACAATTGCCCGCACCGTCAGGGACATTGGCAAGATTCTGATAGATCTGGCGCCATTGTGACTCAAGGAAAAACGCCTGCATATTCTGGTCTTCTTTCTCAAGAAAGGCGTCATAAGCGTCCGCGCCGATCTCGCTTAAGACCAACGGCTTATCGTATGTTAACTTAAGCGAGCGAAATAAATTGCCAAAGGTCTTGCCGCGGTAGACAATACAAGCCAAGATATCAACATCAGGCGTGAACTGCTGGGCATAGGCCATACCCACCAACTCGCCATTGCCCATCGCAACGGGATGATTGCGATCGGCCTCATGGACCGCCTTAGCTAATTCATTTACATAAGAATAGTAAATTTCTGCGCGCATCGCTCTTTGTTTCGCAGGATCAGGCTCTTTGTCGATCTCCTCGCTTGACCATGGATTCACATGTCCAAGGCAAGAATAATTATTCTCGTTGCCGAGCACCCAGAAAAGAATACCCGGCTCATCCTTATACGTCTTAACCATCGTGAGAACCTCGGCCTTGATCTTATCCTGGAATTCCTTGCTGCCGTAGAAAGGGCAAGGGTATTCCCAAAAACCAAGCCAATGACCGAGCATCGTGCGAATGCCGAACTGCTCGTATAAATCCTTAATCACCGTTTTAACTTTTTCCGGGCTTTCATGGGCTTGATAGAGTCGAATCGTGTTAACACCCATCTCCTGCATGAGTTTTCCGTCGATAAGCCAGGGTTTTGCCGGATCAGACCACCAATCATAATCTTGTCCTGCGCCGATAGGAATCGGATTATAACAAACGCCCTTAACAATAAATGGCTTATTATCCACCATCAACTGGTAGTGTCCGTTCTCAAGGGTTTGCACAAAAACCTTGGGCTTGGCAGGAAGCGGCGGGTTTTTTTGTTTCAATCCCAGCGCCAACAACGCCACAAGCGCCACAATACCAACGCACCAGGCCAACAACGTAAGTAACTTACGCTGACGGCCTGGTGCGCTAGGCGTTGTACGTGGTGAAACAGTATGCTTGTGATTCTTTTTATTCAAACCTAATTTCATCCAGATAGAAAATGATTGACCCATCATCCTGCTTAGATTCATCTTTCTGGACTTCCATGTTTGTTGCCCAGCAAAAACCGCCAATGATGTAGGACATATCTTTGCCAGCTAAATCAATGGTATATTGCGTCCAATCTCTATTCAGGATAACCGGACCGATCTCCACAGCGTCGGAATCAGAATATTCACCCTGCACGCCGCCGGTTTTAAATGTTTCCACGCGCTCCCCACCTTTGGCGCCGCGCGCCCAGAAGGTAAGCTTGGTGGCCTTCGATAAATCATATCCTACGTCTTTTTTGCCCCAGCTGTCTGAAGGATTCACTGACGCATGCAGCCAATAAATACCTGCCCAGCCGTTGCCCGAGGCATCTTTATATTGAAGCTTGATGCTCGTATCGCCTAAATAAGGATCCTCTTTGTTGGAGCCTTCGAAACGCACATCTTTACCTGTTCCCTGACCCGGCATCCATCCCGAAGGAACATAGTGATTCCCTGCCGAGCGGCTGTCAGAGTAAACATAAAATGGCATACCTTCGGATTTCTTTCCTTCTGGCTTCATCATCGAATCAGCAACGAATTCAATATCATCCATATAAAAGGTACAGCCATCAGGATTAAGGTCTGCCTTGGTAATCCAGGCTAAACCGCCGCTTATATAGGAAAGATCTTTGCCCGCGATATTAACAGTGTATTGCTGCCAGGCATCGGTTAACTCAATAGGGCCAAATTCTGATTCTGAAGAATCAGGATACGGCTTATCCTGTCCCATAGCAATACCGCCAACCTTGATCTTTTCTATGATCTCACCACCCTTGGCGCCGCGCGCCCAGAAGGTAAGCTTGGTCATGCCGGTAAGATCAAATCCACCCTTCTTAGTTCCCCAGTTGTTAGCGGGATTTTGCCAATACACCCCAGCCCAACCTTGATTTTGGGTTCTTTTCGCTTTGTATTCAAACTTGATGCAGGAAGTCCCGGAATGCGGCTTATCTGCTGATTGATCATTCATAGCAATATCCCCATAATCCCCCATGAATCCGGACGGAATATAGTGATTGCCAACAGCGCGATAATCGCTGTACACGCCAAACGTTTTTGCCGTGCCTGCTTGCGGCGCAGCTTCTTCTTGAGCGAAACCACCCAGCGGTAAAGCAAGAAGAGCTACCACCATAGTTATTACGAGTTTCTTCATTTGAAACACCTCCCTTTGTTTAGTTGTTAGTTTTTAGTTATTGGTTATTAGACGTTAATAATTAGGTAAAGGTTTACGCAAATAATGTTTGAAACCCCGCTCGCTCCCTTCTCCTCCAAAGTAAAACAATCACTAACCTTGCCTACTTCCACAACCTTCGATACATCTCATACGATTTACGTAACTGCCTTAAGAAAGGGCTGGCAGTGCCATCGCCTTGGCCGCACAATCCCAACCATTCTTCATGCATATAGCCGTCAGGAAAAGGGCCGGCCCAGAGGGGTCTTGTGTCATGCACGCTTGGCTCATACGCCTTCCACCATTCATCAAGCCACTGGAACACAACTCCTCCCAAGGCATTGCCTGCGCCGCTGCCAAACGCCATGTTCGCGCTAATATCGTTCCACGAACCCTGATGGTAGGATGCTTGTAAATACTCTGCTTCTTGCTCGCTTCTACCTTTTGCATAGGCAGGACAACCAAACTCAGTAATAAAGACAGGCTTGTTCGTTTCCTCCTGGACATCGCGCCAAAGACGGCCAAATCCAAAATCACCGCGATAGGCATTAGTGCCGAAAATGTCTATGTCAGGGGTGAACTTACCATATCTATCTAAGTATAGCACATCTCCACTACAAATTGCCACTGGATGATCAGGATCTATGGCCTTTATCTGCTGCGCCACCTCATTGGCAAAAGAGAAAAACGCATCTGGTTTCTTATCGGCGTTGCACGCATACCCGTATACATTCTCATTGCCGAGCAACCAGAACAGTATAAATGGCTCATCCTTATACTCCATGACCATCCCGATAACCGACTGCATCATATTCTTCTTGTGTTCTTCATTGGTATAATCAGTGCCGGGATTCCAAGGCGCCCCTGAGCCAATAGCATACTTACCTAAGAAATCTCCCATGATTACCCGAATACCGAATCGTTCATACAAGTCGCGCAATACTTCCTTATCAGGCTTTTGCGGATGATGATACAATCTGATAGTATTAACCTTCATTTGTTTCATGAGTTTAAAATCACCTTGGGCGCGCTCATTCTTATCTTGCCGGTTATTTCTATTCTTGTCAACAAAAGCGTCATAGGGACCATCAACAAGGCCATTAGCGTTAAAATCGTCCTCCATCCAATTGGTCATCGTCCCTTCATCAGGAGATTGTCCGACCTTCGTCGGCGCATAGGTGACTGCTTGGATGACATAGGGCTTGCCATTAACTAATAATTCCCAATCCCCGGTTTCATACTGCACCAGATGAACTTTTCCCTTGCCAAGACGACGCTTAAAACTCAACAAATCTTTTGCCGGCTTGCGCTTGAATTTATCCATGAAGCGAACTTTCTCAAACCTGCCAGGATTAACTACCGCGCTATCGTTGGAAACGTCGTTATCATAGCCGTTGATAATCTTTATATCGGCATCCACCAGGCGAAAACCAAGTTTAGGATTTTGGCGCAAGATAGTGTGGATCTTAGCAATGGCTGCCTGACCCACATACCAAGGCGTATTCCAGTATGTTTTTCCATAGGCGCCGGGAAAATGTACAACAATAGCGTAATAACATTTGATCGCGTGCTGCAATAAGCCAGCTTTTTCTAATACCAGCGCTGTATAATACAACCGCACGCCGGCAGGCTCTGAAGCAGTTACCCATTTCAAGAAAGCAGCCTCAAGATCCGGGGATTGCAGATAATGCCACAACGAACCATCAAGCCTGCCTTCTTTCTGCGCCTTTTTTAATTCCGGATCCCAACGAATCGAGGTGGTGTTAGGGAATATCCCTTCCCCAACTGCCTGCGCCAACCCTTCCTGGTCTTTAACCACATAGATATAATCCTTGGTGCCGATATTGCGGAATTCGCCAAATTTTTCATACGGAACTACCATTGCAGACTTGCCAGCATCATAGAGCGCAAGCTTGGTAGGGGCCTTTGGAACCTTGGCATCTTCATCAGGAACACCGCCTGCTGTCGTCGGAGCGCACTTGCAATTGTCCAAATCCTTTGACTCCCCGGGCTTAAGCTTAGCAATGCTTTCCTGCGCAGCCTTGGCTATCTGCCAATACCAACCGCGCGGATCCCAGGCTTGCGCGCAGCAGTATCGATCGACTACGATACGAAAGGTTTCTATTGCTTCTGCGTTCTTGCTCTGATTGCGGTACGACTCGCCTTGAATAAAATAAGCGGTAGCCACATCGTTTAAGCTAGCTACCTCTTCAATCTCCTCTTTATTTTTGGGAAGCTTCTTAAGAAACGACTGCTGCTTGTTAGCCTCGTCTTTATAAAGATCGATCAGCTGCTGCGTAACGCTAAAGGTTGTCTCCACGTCCTTTTTGCCGTGCGCCTGCCAAGCGCTTACGATAAGCTCGCCAGAGGAAGGACGATCCTGAGCAGAGCCGGAAGACAGGAACAAAAACATGCAAACCGCGCCCATAGAAATTCGAAATCCTAAATTCGAAATCCTAAATAAATCCGAAAGAATAAAATTCCAATATCCAAAACGGAGCCGTTTAGAATTTGGAAAATTCTGATTTAGAATTTGTTTCTGATTTCGATATTCGAATTTCGAATTTAACGCTTTCATCCGACTACCGCTCCCGCAGTAACTCCCTTAACAATATATTTCTGCATAAGGATATAAAGGATTATGATTGGCAATGCCGTGATCGTAAGGGCGGCCATAAGAAGAGGATAATTAGTGACAAATTCTCCTCGGAATGTCTCAAGCGCAACCTGAAGAGGCATATATTTTCTCGAATCAAAAATAATCAAGGCCAGGACGTATTCATTCCAGACGTTTAACGCATTAAATACCACCACCACGGCAAGCACGGGCTTGGCCAAAGGAAGCGCCACATACCACCAGATGCCGAATTTCGAGCAGCCATCGATACGCGCCGCGTCTTCTAATTCTTTGGGCATCTTGTCAAAAAATGTTTTTAAAAGAAAAATGCTTGTCGATAATCCTACGTTGATCATGCACAGGATATAGCCGATAGGGGTATTACGCAGGTGCAATTTATTCAACAAAACATACAGCGCCACAAAGCTTCCCGGGATAGGGATCATCATCGCTGCCAAAAAAATCGCAAAAATAATATTCTTGCCAGGAAAGTGCAGGCGCGAAAAAGCGTAGGCGGCCATGGATGAGATAAGCACAATCCCAATCACAACCGATGTGGTATAGAAAAAACTGTTGAAGAAATACCTGCCGAAATTACCCTCGCGCAAAACCAATGCGTAGTTCATGAAATTAAACTGCCGAGGAATCAATGAAACATCCCGAAAGATCAATTCCTGGGTTTTAAAACTTGAAAAAATCATCCACAAAAGTGGATATAGACAGGTCACGGTAACGGAAAGCAAAAACAGATGGATAATGGTGTTAAGGGTGGCTTTTTTCGTCTTGTAATAAAACGTGCTTTTCATCAGACTTTTGCTCTCTTTGAAATTCTTGACTGAATAAATGAAATACACACCAAGATAACGCCAAAACTGATCCCTTGCGCGCAGGCATAGCCAAAACGCGAAGACCCGCGCATAGCCGCTAAGATGCGTAAGACCGGCACCGAGGTATGGCCCGCCAGCTCTCCCCCCACCAGCCCAATAATCAAGACAAATGCCTGCATCGAGCCTAACACGGTCAGGATCATGACCAACACGATGACCGGTATCATCATGGGGATCGTAACCTTGGTAAACGAATGCCACGCATTTGCTCCGTCAACGCGCGCAGCCTCGTATAATTCTTTAGGAATGGTCTGCAAACCAGCCAGGAATATCAGAAATCCCCAGCCAAAGCCTTTCCAGCTGTGCACTAAAGCAACGGTTGTCAACGCGTAGCGCGGATCAGACAGCCAATTATGGGTCAGATGCGGCAGACCTATACCTATCAGCATACGATTGATAAGGTTCGCGCCGTCGACATCATTAATGATAAACCTCCACACCATACCCACCACAATTTCAGATAGCACCGGGGGGATGAAAAATACTAATCGGTAAAAATTCTTAAGGCGAATCTCCCGATCGCAGGCCCACGCCAAAAGAAAAGCCAGGATATTTTGAAAGGTAAGCGCAATAAAGGTAATCCAAACGGCATTGCGCATAGACTGCCACCAGCTGGGATCCTGGAATAAAACTTCCTTAAAATTATCCCAATGCACAAACGTTGCGTCGCTGAAACGCAAGATCCCATCCCAGTCAAAGAAACTATAGCGGAACACGCTGACGAACGGAACGATATAAAATATGGAAAAAATCAAAAAGGCAGGAAGTACAAATAGATAATTTTCGAGGGTGTCTTTAATTCTCATCTGCTTAAGGCCCAACCCTTGCGTCTTACTTCTTTTTCTTAGCTAATTCCCGTTCTTTGGTTCTCTGCGCCTCGGCTGCCACCTGTTCAGGCGTGCTCTCGCCAAGGATGATCTTCTGAATCCCCTTATCCAACGCCTCGATAACAGCAGGAAATTCAGAAACCCCCCACACGCTAGGGTGGGTCGCAAATTCCATACCTTTGGAAAAATTAGCCAATACTTCGGGAATCTTGCCAACTGCTTGCTTATTGGCTGTTAGATTATTAGTTAATTCAGACAACGTGGCTGCCTGCTGACGATCCGTAAGCCACTGCAAAAATCGTATTGCCGCTTCTTTGTTTCTTGAGCGGGCGTTAACCATAAATGAAGAACCTGCGCCTCCCCAGACAGCCATGGGGAATTTATCCGAGATCTGCGGGGGTAACATCACGCCATAATCAAGATTTTGGTTCATTCCTTTGTAAACATTCACGCACCAGGATCCATTAAAGGCAAAGACCGCCTTTTCATTAGCGAACAGCTGCTCCGCGGTTTTATTAACCATCGTCACGATACCGCTTGCCAAGATTCCTGAATCCCGCATCTGCTTAAAGAGCGTAAACACGCTAACCCAATCGGGATCAGTGTAAGGGACCTCGCCGCGGATCGTCGCCAATACCTTATCCTTGCCCATGATATTAAAAGCAAAGTTATTGGCAAAACAATCAATCATCCACAATTCTCCCCACCCGGAAACAAACCCTTGCACATTAAGCTCTTTTGCCTTCTTGCCGATTTCCAGCATTTCCGCAAAATTTTGCGGTGGGCGCATACCAATGCGCTTCAGCAGATTTTTATTGTAAACAACCTGGATGGTCATGATATCTATGGGAACACCGTACACCCCCGGCTGTATACCATACGTGTTGTCAACGGGAAATTCATTCACTGCCAGCGCCTTTTCAAAGAAGACGCTTTTCCACGCCGCATTGTTTTCCTGCATGGATGCGGTTAAATCCAAGATATGGCCAGCCTTGATAAAAGAAGCGAAATCGCGCTTCTCCCCTAACACGCCGAAAATGTCAGGGAGATTTTCTCCTTGCGCTGCGGCACGCACCTTTTGCGTATAGTTATCTGACGGGGCGTATAATTCAAAGGTAACCTTAACGCCGGTCTGGGCCTCATACTGCTTAGCCAAGTCTTCAAACGCCTGCTTGCGGTCGGTCATCCAATGCCACACCGTAATCGCAGACTTTCCTGAAGCTGTCTGGTTATTGCCAGCGCAACCTGCCAGGCCGACGAACAAGATGCCAAATACTGCCAGTGTTCTAAGTATTGTGGTGAAACGAAAACGCAATAATGTCGTGACGCGCATTGAACCTCCGTGGCTTAATAGTGCAATAAGTATATCATCCCAAGCCTAATTTTTTCAAGGTCTACCCACCATCGTAGGAGGAGGGAGAATAGCTTTAAGAAGCCTTTTTGAGCAGAGCTATAACTTTAACATAAGAAAAAAGAGCGGTCAAGAGCTTTTATGAGCTTACGCAAAGGTTATTTCATTGCCAATACCAAAGTCAAAACCAATCCTCCAAAGCCGCTCACTGATCTTGCTGCACCAGGCAACCCTGGCTAACCGATGCAATCGCTCCTTAAGGAAAAAATTAGCCGGGATATCCATGGCTACAAAATCATTCGCTTTCAAAGGAAAATCCATCATCACGCCTGCGCCACGC
>JAGOIJ010000026.1 GCA_017995695.1 Candidatus Omnitrophota bacterium
CCTTGAGGAGATTCGCAAACATAAATGGATTGAAAGCCAAAAGGCAGGCTGTGAAATTGGATTTGCCACAGCAGCGTGGGATTGGATAACGCGCTACGGAGAAGACTGGAAGAAAATACATGTCAAAGAAGACACAGAAACTGCAGTTTTTATGGAACGCCGGCGCTTCCGCAGATTTAAATTTAAAGGATGCATCCAGCTGCTTAAGGATAACGCGATCTGTATTGCTGATGCAATCAATGTAAGTTTTTTTGGACTAAGTTTTCGCTCCCCCGATTATTTAACGCCGGGAAGCTCGATGGATGTGCGCTTACTTTTTGATTGCAATGGCCATCAAAAGTTGTCGTGCCAAGGAACAGTTAACAGAGTAATCCCACTTGACACAAGACTTTTTGAATTATTTTTGAGATTCGATGAACGCAGCCAGGAGGAAATTACGCGCTGCGATTATTTTCGGGCAAGAAAGACTTAGAGGTTACTCAGTCATATCTTCGACGGGCAGGACAAAAGCCTTAAGACCTTCTGCGCCAAGCTTTTTGCGTAACTCTTTAAGACAAGATATCATCTGCCGGGCTTGTGGTTCGTCGCAAGCAACATACAACATATTATTTCTGCCTGGCCAGATATCAGTGCCCATATGTACGCCTGAGTGAGTGCCGCGGCCAAACACACCCATGATCTTGGTATAGTTTTTCATCGCGCACCCACTTAAAACCTCCATAACTTCATCATCAACCGCTTCATTATAAACAACCATAACCATCTTTTTCATGACGAGGTTACTCCTTTTGCCGTTTTCTTTAGCCGAGACTCAAAGATAGCGTAGAGCGTGGGAACAAAAATCATCGTAACTGCCGTAGACATCGACAAACCGCCGATCATAGTCACTCCTAACGGCCGCCACGTCTCTGAGCCGGCGCTGTTTGAGATGGCAAGAGGCAACAACCCAACAAGCGTTGTAATGGTAGTAGATAATACCGGGCGTAAACGATCCTTTCCTGCCGCAGTCACTGCCGCAACTATATCCAAACCCCGCGCGCGCAGAATATTGATATAGCTAACCAAAACAATTGCGTTGTTAACCACAATACCCGTCAGCATAACGATACCAAGAAAACTTAGGATGCTCAACGTTGTCCCTGTCAAGGCAAACCCTAACAAAGCTCCCGGCAACACAAAAGGAACAGAAAACATAACAATAAAAGGATCTAGGAGCGATTCAAACTGGGCGGCCATGACCATATAGACCAGACAAATCCCCAGGATTAACAAAAGAAATAAATCCCTGAACGCCTCACCTTGCTCCTCTGCTTCGCCTCCGATATTAACCATAATGCCGGACGGAATAGTTACCTTCTTGATCTCTCGTTGTAGTTCATCGGTAATCTGACCGGTTGTGCGACCAAAGGCATTACATTCAACGCGTACCACGCGCTCGCGATTGAGTCGCTCAATCTCTTCAGGCACTTTCGTCTCTTCTATAGTAGCGATCGTCGAAAGCTTGACCGGAACTAAGGATGTGCCGCCTGCTTGAGCAGCAACAGCTACAGAGGGCATAAGGGCAAGATTTTCAATATCCTCAATTTTTGTGCGGCCCGACTCTTGCAGCCGCACAACAATATCATACGTTTCTCCTTTTTCGCGGTATTTCGAAGCGGTTGAACCCTGGATATACGATCGCACGGTATTAGTAATCGTATCCATGCTTAACCCTAATGATGAAGCCTTGATTCTATCCACCACGATCTTTAGCTCCGGCCGGTTAAGTTCACGGGAAACACTGACGTCAACTGTACCGGGGATCTTTTCCAAGACTGCTTTCATCTTGTTAGCCAAGGCATCGGTTTCTTCAAAAGAATTACCGATGATATCCAACTGAATACTCTTGCCTGATCCGCCAGTAATAAGCCGCCCTAATGGATTGCCCGTCGTAATATCTGTCTTCATAACACCCGGCAAACCCTGAATTCTCTTACGTACGATATTGCCCACCTCTTTGACAGAGCGTTTTCTTTCATTTTTAGGAACAAGCTTAAGGCCTGCGGCAATAATATGTGAACCGGACACCCCTCCGAACGACCTACCAACACCGCCAATACTACCGCACCGCACAAACACATACTCTGCTTCAGGCACCTCTTGCTTTAAAAGCTCTTCGATTTTCTTGGACACCTTGTCCGCTTCTTCAAGACGCGTGCCAATCGGCAAGAAAACATTCATACGCACATCCCCGGAATCCTCTTCAGGGATAAACTCTTTACCGACAAACGGGAACAAAAACAATGAAGAAACAAAAAGAGCAAGGAACCCAACGATCACCAGTTTTTTATGCCCCAGCGACCAGCCCAGCGCCTTGGCATAAAAGTTCTCCCATGAAGAAAATACTTTTTCTGAAAAATCATACCAGGTATCCAAAGCATTGCGCCGGGTAAGCGTTCTGGCGGTCCGATGCGGCCGCAGCCATTTTGAGCATAACATCGGGGTGAAGGTGGTGGCGGTAAAAAGCGACGCTGTCAACGTAACGATAACAATCATCGCCAATTCTCCAAACATGATTCCCACAACCCCGCGGACAAACAAAAGTGGAACAAACACAACAACCGTGGTAAGGGTAGATGCGGCCACTGCCAGAAACATTTCCTGCGCGCCAAAGATAGAAGCCTCTTGAGGACGTTGCCCCCGCTCCATACGCCGATAGACATTATCGACGATAACGATAGCGTTATCCACGACCATACCGCAGGCGATGGCAAGCGAAGAAAGACTGATGACATTAACAGTTTTACCGCTGGCAAATATGTAGATGAAACTAATAAGCAAAGAGAAAGGAATCGTCAAGGCAACAATCAAGCTTGCCGAAATCTGGCGTAAGAAAAACCAAACTACTAAAATAACAAACGCGATAGCAAACCAAAGAGACTGCTTTAAATTATTCAGCGAATCAATGATATCTTTAGAGGTATCAAAAATTATTGTTGTTTGAACATCAGCGGGAAACGTTTTCTGCAACTCTTCCAGGCGCTGTTTGACACGGGTAGCGACTGCAACGGTATTAGTACCGCTCTGTTTCTGCACCATCATAATCAGGCCTTTTTTCTGATTAATGCGCGCCAAGACAGATACTTCTTTAAAACTATCTTCGACCGTTGCTACATCGCGCAGATAAATAATCTTCTTATCCCGCACACCAAGTATCACGTTATTTATCTCATCAGGCGAAGAGAATTCACCAGGCAAACGGATCAGATAATCAGTGAGGCCGGTCTTAAGATTCCCCACCGGCTGCGTGACATTTTCACGCGCCAGCACATTCTGGAGATCAAGAATCGAAAATCCGTGCCCTTCCAGGCGAGCGCTATCAACCAAAATATTAATCTGGCGCTCAAGACCGCCACCCTGGATTTGCACTGCGCCCACGCCAGGAAGCTGACGTAAAGCATCGCCGATGCGCTTGTCAACAAAATCAAACAATTCAGGATACGATTGATCGGCAGTAAACCCTAAGAAAACGATCGGGATATTTGCGGTGTTGAACTTGAAGATGAAAGGATTATCCATCTCATCAGGGATATCAGGGAGAAAACGCTTGGCAAGGTCAATGCGGTCGCGTACATCATTAGATGCCGCGTCAAGATCAGTGCCCCAGATGAATTTTAAGGAAATAACTGAAGCGCCTTCTGTTGAAAAGGAGGTAATCTTTTCCAGGCCAGGGGTGGTGCCGAGTTGGTTCTCGAGCGCTTCGGTAACTTTTATTTCTACATCTTCGGGGCTGGCACCCGGATACGATGCAATCACGCTAATCGAAGGAGGCTCAATTTCGGGGAACAGATCAATCCCCAAGCGAGTAAAGCTATAGAGCGCCAAAAGCAGAACCGCTGAAAAAATCATGAGGTTAGTAACCGGACGCTTAACGCCAAATTCGGGAAGATTCACTACTTCCTCTCCTCTGCTATTACCTCAGCGCCATCAAATAGACGTTGCTGCCCTATGACTACGACCATGTCGCCTGCAGCGAGGCCTGAAGTTACTTCGTAGTAAGGCCCCTGACGCAACCCCAGCGTGACCGCGCGCATAACTGCTTTGCGCCCTTCAACGACATATACGCTTACCGTTGCGTTTTGCCCTACTATCGCTTCTTTGAAAATAACCGGCACAGCTAAACGAGTAGCTAAAATTAATTCCACCCGGGCGAACATCCCAGATCTTAAACGATGGTCTTGATTTTCCACAACTATCTCTATGGGCGCGGTACGGCTTATTTGATCAATAACTGGGCTTATCTTAGTAACGGTCCCAGAGAACTCTTCCGCCTGATATGCATCAACCTTAATCTTTGCTTTCTGCCCCAGAGAAAGACGGGGGATATATTTTTCAGGAACATCGAGCCGTATTTTAACTGTCTGCATATTCACCACCAAGGCTACCGGCGTTTGGGGAGTAACGTTTGAACCAATATCAACGTATACCCTGCCGACAAACCCGCCTAAAGGACTTTCAACCGGCGCCTTTTCAAACGTCAGGCCCACCTCGTCACGATCAAGCAACACAACCGCTTCACCTTTATTAATGCGTTCCCCTTCCTGCTTCACTTTCTCAATAACTTTTCCCGTGACTTTAGGATATACCTGAATCTCATCTTGCGCCTTAATATTACCGACGTACTCAATAACCTCGCTGATATCCATGGGCGCAACCATAACCACTTCAACGGGGATGGCCTCCTTAGTGCTTTGGGTAACGTTCTTTTGCTGCTGACACCCCATGACGCCAAACAAAAGAATACTTATACCTATATAATAGTAGCTGACGCGGCACTTGCTAGAATGATTCATTGTATTAAACCTCCGGTTGCTTTATCAAAGCGGGCTTTCGCCAGCACATAATCATATGCGGCTTCTTTTTGATTAAACAAGGCGATATCGTAACTTAGCAACGCGTCCTCCACATCCAAGGCGCTGCGTATCCCTTGGGTATACTTTTGCTGCATCTCAACCAGCGTATTCTTCTGCGCGTTGCTTTGCGCCTGCGCTGATCGTATTTTGCTGATAGCGGAATCCAGATCTAACACCGCGCTTTTTAACTCCATGGCGATATCGCTGATTGCCTTCTCTTTGTTAAATTGGGCGGACTTAACGTCAACTAATGCCTGTTGCACCTTCATGCGCGTGGCAAAACCGTCGAACACCGGCCAACTAAACGTGACGCCCAGAAGATTATAATCATTCCAATTGCGCGAAAGCCCGCTTAAGGAAGCAACGTGGGATTTCGTATAGTAATCCCACGATGCATAAACGGTGGGACGGCTATCTGCGCGCGTCATCTCCGCCTGGCGTTTCGCTGCTTTGATCTGTGACTCATACTGCTTGATCTCCGGACGCAGGCGCATTGCCTTTACAAAGGCCTCATCAAAAGCGACAGTTTCCTCTTCATACAAAAAACCGCCGATTGGCTTTATCTTAGCATCCTTATCCAAATAGAGCAAATTATTAAGGAGTGTGCGCAACGATTCGGCCTGATTCAAAGAAACCTCGTATGCTTTTTCAACTTCCTTAAGCGCAGCCTCAATGCTGACCACTTCTGATGCAGATGCTTGACCAGATGCAAAACGCTTTTTTGCAACCTCAAGGTGCTTATCAGTATTATCCACAATACTTCTATTGATCGCTGCTAATTCTTCTGCCAACAATAGAGCATAAAATGAATTGACCACGTTTAAGGCCGTATCCAGCTGGGTCTTGTTAAGAATCGCCTGCGAAACCTCAAAATTGTAGCCGGCGTATTTCACGTTATTAACCGCCTTGAATCCTTTAAACAAATACTGTTTTACCGAGGTTTGGGTTGAAATCTGGCTAATATCTTTTTTGTAGAAATCAAAGGTCTTATTCCAACCTCCGCTGAACGTTACCGTGGGGGAAAACGCAGTATAGGCCTCTTTTATCTTGAGCTTCGCCTTTTCTACATCGGCGCTTTTTAAAAGGATGTCTCGATTATCGCGCAGAGCAAAAGCAATGGCTTCATCTAAGGATAACGTAACATCCTGAGCCATTGCGCCCGCGGGAAGAGCCAGCAACATACAAACTATACCTACCAGGACGCGCAGCATATTAATTAGATAACCCATTCTGCAACAATATGTTTCGTATCTGCATTAAAATTCTTAAATAATCGTGGCGATCCTGCTCCGAAATGCGGCCAAAAATAGCTATGACCATTTTCCTTCTCTGCTCGCTTATTTTTTTAAACACAGCGTTGCCTTTTTTCGTCAAACTTACCTTAATGATGCGCCGGTCATGCTCATCGACTCTTCTTTCCACATAACCATCGCGCACCAACCTATCAACAACCCCGGTAACGCCTGCGGTGGTAACTTTCATAAATATGGCAAGGTCCTTCATTTTGCATTCACCGCGCTCATGAATAAAATCAAGCATTAAAAGCTGCGGTAAGGTGATCGCGCCCTTAGAGAGTTCATTGGCCTGATGACGGGTGAATTCCTTCATAATCACCGGCAAGATCTCATTCATTTTATCGGCAAATTCAAGAAGCGTGGGGACAACCATAGTTAATCTCCTTAATATTAAACGACGTTAACTATCAGCATGATTAACTATATCTAAAAAGGCATTGAAAGTCAAGCAAAAAAGTAAGAGTTCAGATATTGGAAGCAATTTTGTCATTAGAAGGGGAACTCCCTTTTGTCATTGCGAGGAGCGAAGCGACGAAGCAATCCAAAAAGATTGCTTCGCTCCCTGCGGTCGCTCGCAATGACAGTAGTCGAGGGACTTACGGAAGCTGAACTGTTACAGAAAAAAATGCTGGCGCGGTAAGAAAAAAGGATGGTAAATAGAATGCGACTGGTAGCGCGATCGCTTATTACTTGGACTTTATGGCAAGAGTTTTCACAAAATCTGCGGCATCCTCTATCTTATCAGTTACCCCCTCGAGGTATTCGGCTAACTGAAAGGTCAACAGAAGGCTCGTTGGCTCAAGTTTAGCGTGGATAATTGCCTCGATAAGTGTTTTCTTCTGATCATCGGCGTCATGCTCAACGTGATCTACTTCTTCGCAATCAAGCAAGGCCTTTTTCAGATCATTCTTTGCAAGCGCTTGTATCGCTTCCCGCAGCTTAGTTATAGCGGTCATAATCAGCTCTGTCGCTTGCGAAATATTACTCAAGATATTACCCGGCAACTTTGCCTCGATAAAACCTAATAAACGCGCCGCGCCATTAGTCCAATCTGCAATTTTATCCAGGGTCTTCACAAAATGCATCAAATCCTCTCTATCGGGAGGCAATAAGAGCCCATCGGAAAGCTCCTTAATCATCTTTGAGCGCAAGATATCCGCCTGATGTTCTCCTTGACGCACCTGTTCAATCGCCTTAACCTTTGCGTTAAGGTCATTAGCAATGAAAGCGCGCACTGCATCAGCAAATGAGGTAACCGTCTTATAAGTCTCCTCAATATGTTTTTGCGCATCACCCATAATAACCTGCTCTTCTGCCATTCCTAGCCAACCAAGAATATTTCTCATTTCGCGCATAGCTTCCTCCTAGTGTATAACCAACAGTATTGACTTAAGAACAATAAAGCTAACGATGCCGGACACAAACGGCGTCGCTAACCAACAAATCAAAATCTCTCGAAAGATTTTAATATTTATAACGCGCACCCCCTTCACCAATCCCACACCGAAAATTGCTCCCACAATCGAGTGGCTGGTAGATACCGGAATGCCAAAAAGTGTGTACAGATGAACATTCAAGGCGCTGGCCAACTGGGCAGAAAACGCCATAAGTGGCAACAGGTGCGCAATCTCGGATCCAATAGTTTGGATAACCTTGTAGCCCCAGGTGACAATACCCAACACAATTGCCAGACCGCCGATAACCATAGCTACAGAAACGGGGATTGCACCGGCTCCGGCAACAACACCAACAGCATTAGCCACATCATTGGCGCCCCAAGAGAAGGCGACGTAACAACCACTCACCACAATTAACAACGAAAGCGTTGTTTTAAGGTATTTACGCGGGACAATGCGATAAAAAATGTTTTTGCACAAGCGAAACAAAAGATACCCTAAAACCGCAGCACCAACGGGAGTAAAAATCCAGCAGATAAAGATGTCTCCTAGCATTTTCCATTTGACCGGAGCGTGCACTGCCAACCCAGCCCCGGCAACCGCCCCAACGATTGAATGGCTGGTTGAAATGGGCATCTTGCGGTATGTTGCCAATACCACCCACACGCAAGCAGAGAAAGCAGATACCAGCGCCACAAAAAGCGCTATCTGTTTATCCAGCTGATCAAGTGGGACAATCCCCTTACCTACCGTGTTAACAACATGGCTTCCTTGGAAAAAAGCGCCTAAGAAGCCAAATATAGCGATGAGAATAATTGCTTGCCGTAACGTCACCACCTTGGCGCCCACCGCAGTGCCCAATGAATTTGCTGCGTCATTGGCGCCAATTGACCAACCAACGGCTATGCCCATACCCACGGTAAGGACAATTAAGAGAATGCTCATTACTTATAGGATTTTGATGAGATCATCAAGAAAAGTAACCTCTGCTTCAAGCATCTGTAGGTTATGCTGGACAATAAGCTGTAGCGGCGCAGCAATCGCCCCTTGTTGTTTATTAGCAAGCAGGGCGTTTAACTCTTGGGTAAGTTTCCTGAGAATAAAAATGCGTCCGCGTAGACGCCTGCGACCGAGCGTGGGATTGATAAAGCTTAAGAAATACAAACTTAGATCCAAACTAAATTGGGGGCGCTTAAAATCTAAGAAACTTTTACTTAACAGATCATTGAAGCGCGCCTCGCCTTTTTTAGTCAATTCATAGACAAAGCGTTGAGGCCGACGCCCCTGCTTGCTAGAACGCTTAAGCACTAAGCCCTGCTTCTCAAGCACTTTTAAAGGATAATAAATAGACTTTGGCTCAACGCCGGCAAAGAGCGAAAGGGCTTGTTTAATCTTTCTTTTGATATCATAACCATGGGCAGGCTGCTCTTTCAATAATCCTAACAATAACAGCTCATGCGTTATCATTCAATAAATGCCCCCATGGCCCTAAACTTCTCATAACGCTGCTTTAAAAGCTCTTCTTTACTTAAACTCCCAAGTGCTTTAAGGTGTTTCTGGATTACATCTTTAACATTATTCGCCGCTTTTTCGGGATCTCGATGCGCCCCGCCTAACGGCTCGGCAATAATTTCATCAATAATTCCCATCTGAAGCAGATCCTTGCCAGTAAGTTTCAATACCTCTGCTGCATCAGGCGCGCGCGCGCCGTCTTTCCATAATATTGCCGCGCATCCTTCAGGAGAAATGACCGAATAATAAGCATTCTCCAAAACACACACCCGATCAGCAACGCCGATGCCAAGGGCTCCGCCAGAACCGCCCTCGCCGATAACGGTAGCCACAATCGGCACAGCAATAGAAATCATCTCCCTTAGATTATACGCAATAGCGTGGGCCTGCCCGCGCTCTTCAGCTCCAATACCGGGATAAGCGCCCGGGGTATCAATAAAGATAACAATGGGTAGATCAAACTTTTCAGCCAATTGCATCATACGTAATGCCTTACGATATCCTTCAGGATGGGCGCATCCAAAATTGCGTTTTAAATTCTCTTTGGTGTCGCGCCCCTTCTGATGCCCCATCACCATAACCTTCTGATTGCCAAGCTTGGCAATACCCGCCACGAGCGCTTTGTCATCAGCGAAACATCTGTCTCCGTGAATCTCAATAAAACCAGTCATCATCATCCCGATATAATCGAGCGTGTATGGCCGTTGAGGATGACGGGCTAGTTGCACCTTCTGCCAAGCGGTCAGATTACCATAAATATCTTTTTTAAGATGTTGCAGCTTATCCTGAAGTCGGCTGACCTCTGATGAGATATCAACCTTCTTGCTAAAATGCTTTAGCTCATCGATCTTTTTTTCTAATTCAACTATCGGTTTTTCGAATTCTAAGCCAGCCATTCTTGAGTAATGAGTAGTTAGTAGTGAGTAGTTAGTCGACGATGGTGACTTCGGTGCCTACGGGGACAAGCGTATAAAGCTCTTCCACCTCAGCGTTGAGCATGCGCACACAGCCCTGCGTGGCCTGCTGCCCAAGACTTTGAGGCTCGGTAGTACCGTGGATTCCATATCCGGGGATGTTAAATCCCAGCCAACGCGTTCCAAGGATATTTTCAGGGCTATCCGCAGGAACCACCGCACCTGCTTTAAACCAGGTAGGATTCATCAATTTATTAGTGATTTTAAATGTACCCACGGGAGTCGAATTATCTTTGCCCGTTGATACTATATAGGATTTAACTATCTCATCATCAACTTTCAAGAGCAAACTGTTTTGTGACTTGTCGACAAAGATAGAAAAAGGGGCAGTCCAAATCTTAATCTTTCTGCCGGGTGAAATTTTATCATTCGGGATACTGTTGGTCTTTTGAATTAATTCAACCGTGGTTTTATGCTCGCGGGCAATCTTGCCAAGCGTATCTCCCGGCTTTATTTCATAAGAAATACTCCGGGCGGTAATGGCCGGGGAGAGGATGGAACGAACGGTCAGCTCTTCAGTCTTTTTTTGCCACTCCATCACGCCATTCAGATTAGGAAAATCGGTAACCAATTTTTGATAGACTGCCTTTGCCTCCAGCAAATTGCCTTTAGCCTCAAGCTCTTTGGCCTGGGATAACAATACCGCCAAAGAAGCGTTATCAGTGTTTGCCGAGGGGACAGAAGCATTGTTCTTCTTTATCATCATCGCGACGCTTGCGATAATAGCCAATACCGCAAGTGCGGCGAGTCCTGCAATTAATAATCTTCGATTCACTGCTTCCTCCTTATGCCATGGCCACGAAAGCAATAATCGCGCCAAGCAAAGATCCTGCGATAACCTCAATAGGGGTGTGCCCTACGAGCTCTCTTAATTTTTCTTCATCAATTCGCCCTTGCCAATAGATATCGGTGGTAATTTTATTTAAAATTCGCGCCTGTCTTCCTGTTGCCCGACGCACACCCTGAGCATCAAACATAACCACTAGGGCAAAAGACGCAGCGAGGGCAAACAGCGTACTATCAAATCCGTATGTTAGCCCCACAGAAACAGCCAAACAGGAAGCTCCGGCGGCGTGACTTGAAGGCATTCCGCCTGTTCCCACGAACCAACGAAAATCAAATTTTTTCTGTCGGATAACGCCCAGAAGCACCTTAACGCCTTGCGCAATAGCCCAGGCCGAAAGCGTAACGAGAAAAATCTTGTTTTTTGAAACTCCGATGAATATTTCGTTTATCATTCGACTATTGAGAGGGGCTCGACTTCTATCTTGATTTTTCCTTTGGAGGGATAGGTTGCCTTGCCATCTTTAACCAAAAATCCTTTATTGCCAGCCATAGTAATATTCTTCTTCACTTGGGCTTTCTTCATGATCGTAACGCCTACCTTACGCGCTTGCTTTTTAAGGGCCTTAATAGCTTTTTTTAATTCTGTAACTGAATTGAGCTGCGCCGAAACTGTTTCTTTTTCTTGCCGTAAGGCGGCGTTCTCATTGACCAATTGCGTAATCTTTACGTTTAATCCTTCGGCGGTCTTTTTTGCATCCTTGAGTTCTGCTTCCATTAAGTTCAATTGGCTCTGCACCGAGCCAAGCATATCTTTTAAATCCTGATTTTCAGCGCTCAATTGTTGCTGAAGGATTTTTTCTTTCTCCAGCGTTTGCATAAGGTTTTGCTTGTCTTGTTGTAAAATAACAATCTGTTCCTGGCGTTGCTTAATAACAACTTGTAAGCGCTTATTTTCCTGCAGGGTTTGATAATACTGGTATATGCTGAATGAGGCAGCAGGTATCAAAATGAGAAATATAATAATCAGAAGTACCCGTTTACTGGGCTTTCCCATAAATTAGTATTATATCTAGCGGGTCGCCAAAAAGCAAGTTTTTTTTGTGAGAAACGCGCGCATTGCGCGTCAATTAATGGTATCGGGCGTCAAATTCGGAATAAGCAGAAAAGGCAGCAGATTGGAAACTATTATATAAAAGGAGATTTTCTATGGTAACGCATGTCTTAAGCTTTGCAGTGCATGGAATAGAAGCATATCTTATTGATGTTGAAATAGATATAAGCAATGGGTTGCCGTCAACTACCGTGGTGGGACTCCCTGATGCCGCTACAAAAGAAAGCAAAGAGCGCGTGCGGTCAGCAATTAAAAATTCCGGCTTTGATTGGCCGCAAGAGCGCATAACCATCAGCCTTGCCCCTGCCCACCTGCGCAAAGAAGGAGCAAGCTTCGATTTAGCAATAGCCATAGGCATATTAGCTGCCACAGAACAGATATCGCTTGAGCATCTTGCGCGCTTTTGCATTCTGGGAGAATTAGCCTTAGATGGCTCAACGCGCCCCATCCAGGGAGCATTGCCTATCGGCCTAGCTCTTGTGCAATCAGAGATCAAAAAAATGATCCTCCCGCAATGGAATGCTAAAGAAGCATCCTTGGTTTCAGGAATCAATCTGTGGCCAGTAAAGTCACTGAAAGAAACTGTTGAATTACTCAGTAACCCTGATTTTTATCCTCCGTTTTCTATCGAACCACAAAACTTACTGCAAAAACAGCCCTCGTACAACGTTGATTATTCCGAAGTAAAAGGCCAGTATTTTGCTAAACGGGCGCTTGAAGTGGCGGTGGCTGGAGGTCACAACATCCTGATGATCGGGCCGCCAGGCAGCGGCAAGACAATGCTGGCGAAGCGCATCCCTACCATTATGCCTGACTTAACCTTACCTGAAGCGCTGGAAGTGACAAAGATCCATTCAGTCGCAGGAACCCTTTCCTCTCAAGATGGCATGGTGGCCACAAGACCATTCCGCAGCTTACACCACACTATCTCTGATGTCGCCCTTGTCGGAGGAGGCACCATTCCGAAGCCCGGGGAGATTAGCTTGGCGCACCAGGGAGTATTGTTTCTCGATGAACTTCCGGAATTTCATCGTAGCGCCCTAGAGTCATTGCGCCAGCCCCTGGAAGAAGGCATCATCCGGGTTTCGCGGATCCATAAATCATTAGTTTTTCCTGCATCGTGCATGCTGGTCTGCGCAATGAACCCTTGCCCGTGCGGTTACTATACTGACCCGCGCAAAGCCTGCCACTGCAATCCCGGCAAAATTGCCGGTTACCTTGGTAAAATTTCCGGGCCGCTCTTGGATAGGATTGATATACACATTGAATTACCGGCCATCCGGTACCAAGAACTTGTTGAGACTAAAAACATGGAATCATCTGAAGCTATCAAGGCGAGGGTTGAGAAGGCACGGGAAATTCAACGCAATCGTTTTAAAGATGAAAATATTTTCTGCAACGCACAGATGAATACGACAATGATCAAACGCTACTGCGCACTCGATACGCAAGCGAAATCATTATTGAAAGTTGCGTTAACCAAACTTGGATTCTCGGCAAGAGCGTATGATAAAGTGCTTAAGGTAGGCCGGACAGTGGCGGATCTGGCGAACAACGAAATCATTACCGTCGCGCATATCGCAGAGGCAATCCAATACCGCAGTCTCGATAAATAATATTTAGGATTTCTTGCTGTTAAGGAAGATCTCGATGTCTTGCGTCGCTTGCCAGATGCGCCTAATAGTTGCTTTGCGTTTCAGGAAAGCATCAACTATGTCCGGATCAAATTGCTTGCCTGCTTGCTCTTTAATCATCGCTACTGCTTCATCAAAACTATAAGCAACCTTATAGGAACGTTTTGAGGTCAAAGCATCAAAAACATCTGCCAAGGCGACAATCCGACCGTAGAGAGGGATCGCTTTACCTTTAAGCCCTTGCGGATACCCGGTGCCGTCAAAGCGTTCATGGTGGGTCAAGCTGATCATGCGCGCAATTTTCAAAAGCGGCGAACGGCTCCCGATGAAAATATCAGAACCAAGCTTAGCGTGCTGCTTGATAATTTCCCGCTCTTCAGGGGTAAGTCCCGCGGGCTTCTTAAGGATCGCATCAGGAATAATTAGTTTGCCAATATCATGCATTGGTGAAGCATAACGCAGGTAATCTAACTCCTCCTTAGGCAGACCCAATTCCTTAGCTATCTCGGTGCTGTAGTCGGCGATCTTAACCAGATGGGTGCCGGTCTCTTCATCTTTATATTCTGCGGTTAAGGCAAACCGAAAGATCATCTCTGCATACGAATCCTTCACCTCGGCGTAAGCCTTTTTTAATTTCTTGTACTCTTGCGCGATCCGCGCTTGATACGCAAAATAGCGGCTCTTGTTCATAAGCTACCTAACGCCTCTTCTTCTGTCTCACAGATAGTAAACATCTTTTCTAATTTAGTAATGCCAAAGATCGAGCGAATCTTAGGCGGAAGGCTGGCAAGGATCATTACGCCTTGGATCGCTTTTAAATCTATAGAAAACTCAACAAGCGCGGCGAGGCCTGAACTATCAATGTAATCTAACTTCTCAAGATTAAAAACAATCTTACTCCATTTATTGCCGAGCAGGATCTTAAAAGTCTTTTTGAGTTCGCCAACAGTATCGATCGTCAATTCTCCTCCGATAGAACAGATCAGGACACCATTTTTTTCTCGCTGGTGTATATACATACATCCTCCTCGTTTACGTTATGCAAACGACACTTAGCTGGTTTTAAGTAATGAAAGCGTCTCTGAACGGGTTAATTCATTTTCTTTGAATATCCCTCGTACCGCCGAGGTAACCGTCATGGTACCGGGTTTTTTCACTCCGCGCATTGACATGCATAAATGTTCAGCCTCAAGTATCACCATCACACCCAAGGGTTTTAATTTTGACATAATTATTTCGGCGATCTGCGTGGTCAATCGCTCTTGCACCTGGGGCCTGCGTGAAAGCGTGTCAACAACACGGGCCAACTTACTCAATCCGGTAACCCGTCCATTTTTGGGGATATAGGCAATATGGGCCCTCCCGATAAAAGGCAACAGATGGTGCTCGCATACGCTATACAAGGGGACATCTTTAAGTAAAATGATTTCGTGATGCTTCTGGTCAAGGACAACCTCAAGCTCTTTTTTCGCATCGTGATTCACGCCAGCAAAGATTTCTTCGTACATCTCTGCCACCCGACGAGGAGTTTCAAGCAGGTCTTTTCTTCGCGGATCTTCTCCGATTGCTTCTAAAATATCGCGGATTGCTTTTTCTATTTTCTTCTTATCCATGCAACCTCCTTACAACCACCGAACAATTATTTTCCTATGCAAAAATCGCGGAAGATCCTTTCTATAATATCATCGCAACATTGCTTACCGAGTATTTCGTCGCACTGCGACAGGGCGTCCTTCAAGCTGTGCGCGACAAATTCTATCGATAACCTATTATCTAACGAATGTATGCCTTCTTCAACAAATTTCTCTGCTCTCTTAAGCGCTTGGATATGCCTAAGATTGCTCACCATAGCAGATTCGCCGGCACCAACCGATCCTTTAAACACAGCGTTTGCAATGGCTGATTCCAATTCGTGCAATTGACCTGATTTTTTCGCCGATAAAGAAACAACAACGGGAAAGAGCCTTTTTATTTTTTCTTTATCGATTTTGTGGCGTAAATCAATTTTATTGATGATGGCGATTGTTCGCCTAGGTTGCATGGTGCGCATAAGGGTAAGATCATGTTTATCCAACGGCCTGCTAACATCAAACACCAGTAACGTTAAATCTGCCTGACGGATAAAACGCCGAGAACGAGCAACCGCGTGCTTTTCAATGAGATCGCGCGGCTCGATAATGCCTGCCGTATCCACGATTCTGATAGGGATGCCCTTGATATCAATAATCTCTTCAATGGTATCGCGGGTGGTTCCGGCAACAGGAGTCACGATCGAACGCTCCTGCTTAAGTAAGGCGTTCAGCAATGATGATTTCCCAACATTGGCCTTGCCGCAAATCACCGCCTGCACACCC
>JAGOIJ010000175.1 GCA_017995695.1 Candidatus Omnitrophota bacterium
TCAATTACGCGATCAGGAAATGCTTGATATCTTCAAGGCGGTGCGTAAAACGCAACAGCTCCTTGCAAAGATAGTAAAACCCCACGGCTTCAATATCGGCATTAATATTTCAAAAGACGCGGGAGCGGGCATCCCAGGGCATTTACATATCCATATCGTCCCTCGATGGAAGGGAGATACTAACTTTATGCCTGTTATCGCCAACACTAAAATTATTTCCCAATCGCTTAATGATCTATTAACCAAACTTCACCATGCTTACCGCACAACAGCTTAACCATCAGGAAAGCCTTACCCTTGCGCCTTATGCAACACACAGCGCGCGCACCAAAGGCAGGGTTCATGCTGAACCGGAGCATGCGTACCGCTCTTGCTATCAGCGCGACAGAGACCGCATTATTCATTCAGGTGCATTTCGCTTGCTTGAATACAAAACGCAGGTTTTTGTCAATCACGAGGGCGATTACTACCGCACCCGCCTTACGCATACGCTTGAAGTTGCGCAAATCGCCCGAACTATTGCTACCGCCTTACAGCTCAATATCGATCTTACCGAAGCCATAGCGCTGGCACACGACCTCGGCCATACGCCCTTTGGTCATTCAGGAGAAGACGCGCTCAATGAACTCATGGCCAAAGCTGGGGGGTTTAACCACAATCTTCACGGATTAAGAATCGTTGACCTTCTGGAAGAACGTTACCCTGATTTCCCCGGGCTTAACCTGACATGGGAAGTGCGCGAAGGAATGGTAAAACATACATCGGCCTTTGATAAGGTTCCCAAGATCAAAGACCTTGACCCTCATAAAATGCCGACACTCGAGGCCCAGATCGTTGATATCGCCGATGAGATTGCTTACGATAACCACGATCTCGATGACGGGCTAACATCGGAATTAATCAAAGAATCCGACCTGCAAACGCTACAACTCTGGGAAAAGATTTCCCAACAGATTTCCCAAAAATATGCTATACTAGATAGTTCAATGCGTAAGCACCTGATTATTCGGTCCCTGATAAACATCCAGGTGACTGATTTAATTCAAGAAACGCAAAAGAAACTAAAAAAGCTACGCATTGCTGACGCTCAAGACGTAAAGAATGCCCCGGCTAAGATTGTTGCCTTTAGTCAAGCCATGCGGGAGCTTCGAAAACCGCTGCGGTCATTCCTTACCCAAAAGCTTTACCATCACTACCGGGTAGTGCGTATGAGCAATAAAGCAAAGCTGTTTATCCAGGAATTGTTTAAGTTCTATATTAATAAACCTGCAGGGTTACCAACAAAAATCCAGAACCGTATTCCACGATTTGGCTTACGCAGGGTTGTCTGCGATTACATTGCAGGGATGACCGATAGGTTTGCCTTAGATGAGTACAAAAAGTTATTCTATCCTTACGAAAAAGTATAAAGGGCTGCTTTCTTCCATACACAGCATCTACCGCCTCGTTAATTCTACGTTCGAGGTAAAAGATCTAATCCTGCGCTTAACCAGGTTGTCCTGTCAGCTTTTTAATGCTTCCTATTGCCTTATTGTGCTTCTTGATAGCACTAAAAAATACGCTATTTTAAAATGTATCGTCGACGATGACAAAAAGATTATCGTTGATAAGAAAACGCATATAAACGCTGGCCTTGAAAAACGCATTATTGATTCTTTATCTGTTGTAAAGAGTAGCCACCTCATTGGCATCCCACTTATCTCTGAAGATATCATGGGGGTTATTATTATCAAACGCAAACGCCAGGAACCTGCCTTTGACAAATTTGATCATGATACCATTACCACTATCGTCGAGCAGGCAACAATAGGCATACGCAATCTCCAGCTATATGAAGAACAACAAAAGATCGTATTTGGTGGCATTAAATCGCTGGTAACGCTCCTTGACACCCGCATGCCGCGCGAATACACCCACTCACCATATTTTGGCCGTTTGGTTACCGGCATCGCAGAACAAATGCATCTTGATGATAAGCAGATCGAAAGTTTAAAATATGCAAGCCTTCTCCATGATGCTGGCAAAGTCGACATCCCCCTTGAGATCCTAACCAAAACCACTAAATTAACTCCTAAAGAATTTAAGATTATTCGGCGGCATCCCTTAAAAGGGGCACAGATCTTAAGGCCTCTGCAGGTTTTAAAACCCGTTATTCCCATTATTATGCATCAACATGAACGATATAACGGCTCAGGGTATCCTTCCAGGCTTAAAAAAGGACAAATCCCACAAGGTGCGCGCATCATGGCTGTCGCCGATGCCTTTGAAGCTATGGTCTATGGAAGACCCTACCGAGAACGCAAAGACATCATCCAAGCCATAAAGGAAATCAAAAAAAAGAGCGGCACTCAATTTGATCCTAAAGTCGTGGATGCATTTCTTAGGGTAATCAAGAAGATCAAAACAAAAAAGTACTTGCAACAAAAACCAACCTAGGGCTATAATAGAGCATCAGTATGGAGAAAGAGACCGGATTACAATTAGAGTTATTTAATAAAGCGGGGGAGATCGCGCAAGAACAGGCTTCTGGCCGCAACGACTCTTTTTTTACGTTTGTGCGCTCTTACGAGAAAAGCATACTGCTTATCTTTGGTTTTGTGGTTACGGGAATAATTTGCTTTTCTTTAGGAGTAGAGAAAGGCAAGCGCCTTGTAGCGCACAATACAGAAACTCGTTTTGATGTGGCGCTGCGCCCAACGACCGCGGCAGTGAGCGCTCCTGTTGTGAAACCGATAGTTTCGCAACAGGAAAAAGCAAAAGAAACTTTATTAAAACCAGCTGTACAAAAAGAATCATTTTCGCAGCCTGCCATCATTAAAGAACTGCTTTTGAACTATACTATCCAGATAGGCAGCTATCACACCAAAGATCAAGCGCAGAAAGAAGCGAAGGCCTTGCAAAAAAAGGGGATGTTGTCTTTGGTTGTGCCAAAAGGAAAATATTTTATTGTTTGCGTAGGTAATTTTAATAACAAATCAAAAGCTCAGTCAACGCTCACCGAGCTTAAGAAACGCTACCGTGATTGTTTTATAAGGAGGTTGTAAAAGCAATGTCGATTCATCCATCACTCAGTTCTTCGGATAAAGATAAAAAACAACGATCAGTACTTAAGCGCAGCGAACGCCTCCGTCTCATGATGGAAAAAGGAGACTGGAAAGAGGGCGATGAGGTGTTTGGTTTACCTAAGATTAAGACGGTGCGCATCAAGATAAAGAAAGAGAAAGCGGAAAAAGCTGAAACAACCGCTGAAGGCGCTGCCGCTGCCCCAGCCGCCGCTACAGGTAAAGAAGCTCCTGCCGGAAAGACTGCCGGGAAAACCCCAGAAAAGAAATAGTATGCCACGTTTTCTCATCCTGCTTCTGTCGATATGCATTGGTATGGCC
>JAGOIJ010000027.1 GCA_017995695.1 Candidatus Omnitrophota bacterium
CGCTTAAGTCGCTGACGTGCTTAATAAAAAACTCTTCTCCGCTTAATTGCCCATCAATAGGAAGCAAGAGATTATGCAATGCACTAAAACTATATATCAGATCAAGCTTTCCCGTCTTAAGGTAAGCGCGTATTTGATCGACAAGATTTTCAGCAGTATCAAGAAAAAACAACACGTGCGCGGGGATACTGTTCATATTCTTAGGAAAATACATATCGCCGAAAGCAATAATATAAACATTATTATTGATGCCAAGGCGTTCCTCTAATCTATGAGATAAGCCAATGGCTGCGGTTAAATCGCCAGCGCCCCAATCAAGAATATAGACCGGTTCTCCTTTTTTTGCTTGGGCCATGTCAACAATCCGATCAACTAAGGAATCTCCCAAAACATGCTGGAATGCCTCGTCTATTTCTTCAATCGAACTATCAGAAATAAGCGCGCCGCGTGACTCGACCTGCATCCGACCTTGATGTGCCACAATACGCGGGACGCCATTCATAGTAGTGATGCCACTATCGGAAGGCCGCAAACGCGGCTCAGCCATTTGGATCGCGCGAATTTGTTCAGATGATAGCGCCGAACTAAAAACAACCCTACCCCAAACAAGCTTTTCTGTTTCTATCGGAGAAGAAACTGCATTCTCTATGGATGTTCCATTGCTTGAGCCGGCGTCATATACAAGCACTGTACCATTCGGAAAAACAGAAATGACGGCATGGATGCGCGAAACATAGCCATGAGACAAAGTAACACCGTGTTTTACGCCGCGACCCACCACGTTTTCCCCTTCGCGCAATTGATATTCGTTAAGAATTTCATCATCAACCAAAACGAGGGAGCCTGCGCGTTGCGCTAGCCTCAAACGCAACCCGCCAAAATTAATCACATTGCCTTCATGTGCCTCGCCAACAAGGTTTCCCCCTTCTTGCAATGGGAAAAGAATGCCACGGCTAAAATCGCGCTTGCCAGCAACTTCGACAAACGTACCATTGCTTGAGCCGGCGTCATACAAGCGCACTACGCCTTCTGCGCTAATAGAGATGACTGCGTGGATGCGCGAAACAAGATTCGAACTCAAAGCAATAGCGCCATCCCCGTGAACGCCGCGCCCTACAACATACTCACCCGGCTTCAATACATATTCTTGCTTTGTCTGCGCGTTAACCAAAAACAAAGCTCCTGCGCGCTGTTCAAGGTACAACCGCACCTTCCCAGCAATCACGATTGTTTCTCCTGTGCTAACTGTACCAACAAAATTACCGAATTGATTCTCAATCCGCTCTTCCGCTGCCGGCATAGGTCCTGCCTCTTGATACAAAGAAGCATAGAATAAAAACAGCTCATCGATTAAAACCCCGTTTCTTTCACTGACAGCTTCCTTCATCTTATCTTTCCCCAACACGAGATAATGCATGAAATTCTCGGCAAAAAATTCTTCGACGCTGCCTTGATATTGCTGTCGGGTCTCTTTTGACATGCCCATAAAATCAACACCCACGACCGCGCGCGCAGTCATACATCTGCGGAATATGGTTTCGAATGCGCGGCGCTGTTGTCCGTTAAGGCTCTCCCACACCGCATGCCCCATCTCATGCAGCAAGAATCCGGTCAGCATATACCGATCAAAATCAATCGCATTCGCAATAATACCCACTTCCTTGGTTTGAGCGACATACTGTGCAAAGCGCGCTGCTTTGTCGCGGTCAGCAAAAAAATTAACACTTTTTATGGCACCTGAGCGTAGCACGCGCTCAGGCAACAGCTTAAGCACCTCAATGGTATAGTATATTTTACCTGCAGATCTTGCGTGTAAAAGCTGGATGCCAAAAGGTTCGCCTATTTCTGCAGCAAATTGCTGTTTCGCCCTTCGCAGATCTCCCTGAGGAAAGACTACCTGCGCTTGTTTCCATGTCTGGTAGGCTTGGAAGGCAGTCATCTTTTCTGCAAACGATGGCTCATCAGTCTTGAATCCAAGTTCAGTCCATGAAGGAGAAAGCACAGTTTCTCCACCAAATGAACCCATTAAATATACTGTTTTCCGTCCATCTCTGCTTTGCCCATAACTTAAGCTATATTGGCCGGTACGGAATGCTCTTTCCATGGCAGATGTTAACCCAGGAATACTATCTACTAAAGATTCTCGCGTTCCTTCGCGCAATTGAGTAATAACATTACGCACAATCTGACGGGCAATCATTGAGGAACTCTGTGAAGAAAAACTTTTGCTGGCAATCGGCGAAGAGGCCTTCTCTCTAATAGAGGAAACGCCTTCCTCAACGCCCTGTCTAGAGGTTTTCTCTTTCGGCGTAGAAATCCACGTTAATACCATAGCCGAAAGCAACCCCATGCCATATTTCCATGCCCCAGGAATCCAATGCCATGTCTGTTGCGCCTGCACTACTTCCACAGGCGCTTGCAACGGCACTTCTTGGGCAACAATAAGCTCTTCTTCTGGGGTCGGCTGCGCTTCTTGCATGATAGCCTCAGCTACATGAATCTGCTGATCGAACGCCTCCTTAAGCTGACCAGAAAATAACGTAAGACCAATACGAAATCTTTGTTGGTGCTCACCCGTTTCTCCCTTGAGTTCCAATAATCCTTTACTCCCTTTTTCTTTAAGAATATCTAATACATCTCCTCCCCTGTTATAATACGCGATGAGCGCGCGCACGATATCGAAGTTACGGCTTTCGCCTTCCTCTAGCGAATCTAAATAACGCACCACTTCTGTCTTTTTAACTTTTTTACCCTTAACCTTAATCCAGCGCGTGCTCGTCTCTTCCACAAGCTGTTTGCCGTTTAATATTTCCCAGAAATAGAGCAGATGGGCTGCGCTCACCGTGCGCGCATAATACTCATCATACAATGCAGAGCGCGGGTCGCAACGTTCTAGATCAATGCCTTCCTGAAGCGCAAAACGCTCAAACACAGCAAAATGACGTGCTTCTTCGCGCGAAACTATTTTCCCTTTAGCCTTTATTTCTAAATGTTTGCTTTCAAGAAACTTATTAGTCGCTTCAATAACATGCGGCATGATTTGCAGCGGACCCAACGCCCCCTTTTTGGAAATCAAATCATCTACGGTCCCTGTCTCAGCAAACTCAAGGGCAACCAATATATCGACGGGGATACCGGTAGCTTCTGACAAAACGAGATACACGCCCATCCCTTCGACACCAAGCCGGTTAAGGAAACGATCGCCATTAGCAATGTCTTCTGCGGCAACATCAACCTGCCAATCAGAAAAATCGCCGGGCATCTCAAATGGCCGAAAGTTCGCTGCCTGCGCAATAACTATCGGCGCGGGAGCGGTAATTTGTGCAACCGAAGGCGCAGCAAACAACACCCCGGCGCAAAATATTGCTAGAGGCACCCATCTTTTCCACGATGTTATTGGTGATGACCCAGATTGCTCTTTGTTCGATAGATCCGTCGGATAATATTTTTGATTCTCAAGATAAATATCATACCAATAGGTTGATGCCTTTTTAATCTTTGCCATATCACGTTCTGCATCTTGCGTCTTTCCCAACGCCCGATACATGCGCGCGCGATCACTATACAAATCAAGCAAAAGCTCGGCGTTGCCTGCAAAGGGCCCGTTTTCAATTGTCCCCTTGCTTAACACCTCGACTGGAATAATCTTTTCCATAAACGATATCGCCTTACTAAATTCATCGAGCGCTTGTTGCGGCTTACGCATCCATTCATAGACACGGCCTAAGCCCCGATGCGCATCAAGCAATTCAGGATCAAGTGAAAGAGCCTTTTTATAATTCTCTTCTGCTTTTTCATAGTCGGCGCGCGGGTCAGTATCCCATGAACCCTTATAAAAATCCGCCTGCCGATCATATCCCCAGGCATTGTTTGGATCTTTTTCAAGTGCGGGAAGATACATATTTCTATTAATATCAACAAAAGCAAGCAGTCCGGGGACAGTCAAAGTGCGAATGCGTTTATGCAGCGCCTTATCCTCGTAAGCTTTATTAATAATTAAATACAATCCTTTTTTCTTATACGCTGCATTCAGAATAAACGACTCACTTGCCCCCACGTCCGTAATCAAAAGATCAACCATCATCACGCGGCCGCTCTTAAGTTTAACCAAGGAAGCAACGTGATAGATTGAGGTATTGCGTAGCGTATTCTTTACTTCAATAGGCTGCGCATCTAAACCGATTGCCTGCGCTGCCAACAAAAATAGTTGCGTTGAGCCTATGCAATTTGCCTCACGCTGCACCAGGACATCGCTTAGATGGAACGCATTTTCTCCACTATCAATACGGTACCGCCCGCGCAACATGTCAAATAATTGACGCGCAATCTTCTCGTCAGATTCACCCTGGGTATAGGCATGCTGCATTGCCGGTAATTCAGGTAACGTACGCAAAAGCGACTGCACAATCATTTCTTTTGCATCGGCGTCAAGGTACTCAAATCCCTGCAGCTGGCGACGCATGCCCGCAATCACCACCTTCTCTGCTGCTGCCAACTCAGGCGTTTGCGCCTTCTGCATCTGCGTTCGACGCTCTTCTTCTTCCATGCTTCGCTCAAGAGGCGTAAGCGCTTTATCCTGGTTTGATGTTATGGAATCTGCTACGCCGACACTTGAAGAAAATAATACCCCAAGCGTTGCAACAGCCGCGGCCAACCAGCCTCTGCGCGTTATAGCACGCTTCGTAGCAACAATCGGTTTGTTTTGTACAGATGCGGATGTTTCAGACACGCGTTCTTGCGCTTGCCGTTGCTCTGGTCGATTAACTTCCCGCACCCGCACCTGATCAAGATGCGGACCGTTAACGCTAACGCTCTCAAGATAGGCATTAACCATTGCGTTATCTGGTCGTTGCGAAAAAATACATGTAACCGGCCCTTGCGACACCACCGGGCTGCTCGCAGAAGGCGCGCGCGGCATGGTAAGACTTAGTTGCGCGCCTCCTGAAAAATAACTGCGGATAACCTGCCCATAAGGCGTATATGCCGATTGCTTAATGTTATATTCACCGTCTTTAAAAGATTGCAGATATTGCTTGAAATAATCCGAAGGGAGCCACGCAGTTGAAGAAGTAAGATAAAAAGGATCCTGCTTATCAATAATCCGAGCATAAACATTACTTTGCCCTTGGAAGCGAGATTTAAACCACTGCGCCATAATTAAGGAGTAGTATACTTGCCGCAAAGCAGCGTAGCGCTTGGCAGTATTGATCTGTTTGGTTAATGTCGGGATGATTAACTCTCGGATTAGCTGCGACGCATATTCATTCAACGCTTTCATGCGTGGATCATCAAACGAATACTCGCTTGAATTCTTAAGATAATCTTGCTCTAAACTAACCTTAAGGGTAGCCTTATAAATATACGCATGGCTTGCACTTTCCCTGATAATAATCTCCTGCGGCACAATCCATGGACGGGTTAACGTGGGGATGGTAATCTGATCATACCCGAACAACTCTTCTGCTTTTTTATAAAGCCTGTCCCAATATTTCTTTCCTTGCTGGGTTTGCGGCGAAGTGGCTAAGGCAGTATCTTTTTTTAGTTGCACATCTGCTTCAAGCAGGATCTTGCCGACATCGGTTTGCGCTAATGCAGGATCGATGCTCTGCAATGCTTGATCAGGGCGAAGATTAACCCAAAACGCATCGTTAGGAATAGTGACGCCAACGAGAAAGTATTGTAGAAGTTGTTTAGTCGCATCGGTAAGCTCGTGAGTTTTTGATTGAACGCTATCGCCTTTATCAAGCAGCAGATTAAAGCTATCGGCGCGGGGATCATAGGAAAGTGAACGCACATGCAAAGGCCGGAACGTTTCAACAGTTGAGGCTGAACGCAAAGTGGCAAAAGCGCTGGACATATCCAGCGTAGGCGCAATCTGGGCAAAGCCGGATTGCTCAAGCACAAGCAATAAGCACACACATAACGCGATGCACGAATGGAGTTTCTTAATCATAGTATTGTAATAAAATGGAAGATGCTATCAGCCTAATGTGCTAAAAGTATATAATGTAGGTAAGTGTAAGACAAGGCGATTTGGCAGGATTACAGAAAACGCTTTCGGAAGAAAGAAAAATAGGGTGTCCCTAAACAGGGGGGGATGATAACGACGAATTCTCCTTTGGGTGAGGTTTTTTCAAAATGCGCAATAATTGTGCTGATACTTTGGCGCCTGATCTCTTCAAATTTCTTGGTTAATTCGCGCGCAACAGCGATATCAATATCGCCAAAAACCTCAAGCGCGTCTTTTAGGCAAGCTACAACCCTATGGCACGATTCATAAAAAACTATGGTGCGATTCAAGGTTCGAAGCTCCTTCAGGCGATTAAGGCGCGCGCCTGAACGATTCGGCAAGAAACCCTCAAACACAAACCTGTGGCTAGGAGCCCCGGACAACACCAGCGCATGCACTAATGCAGCAGGGCCAGGGATACAAACAACGGGGATGGCATTATCGATCGCCAGATTAATCAATGCATGGCCGGGGTCGGAAATCCCCGGCGTGCCGGCGTCAGAAACCAACGCCACATCCTTACCATCCTTAAGCAAGGAAAGAATGTAATCTCCTTTGGTGATTTTATTGTGGGAAAAATAACTAGTCGTTGGCTTACTAATCTGATAATGATCAAGCAGGATCTTGGTATGGCGGGTATCTTCGCAGGCAATCAGATCAACGCTTTTTAAAACCTCGAGCGCGCGTAAAGTAATATCCTTAAGGTTGCCGATCGGTGTGGCGACGATATAAAGCATGGCTCATTCAACCGTGACAGACTTTGCCAAATTCCGCGGTTGATCAACATCGCAACCGCGCTTGACGGCGATATGATACGCTAATAATTGCAAAGGAAGCGCGACAAGAAGCGGCGAAAAAAATTCATCGATCTTGGGAATGTAAATTATTTCGCGGGTAAGTTTCTTCATATGCACATCGCCATCGGTTGCAATAGCAATAATATTGCCCCGGCGGCTGTGAATCTCCTGAATATTAGAAATCATTTTTTCATAGATCCTTGACGCGGGGGCAATACACACCACAGCCCGATACTCATCAATCAAGGCAATCGGCCCATGCTTCATTTCTCCGGCAGCGTACCCTTCCGCAGGGATATAAGAAATCTCCTTCAGTTTTAACGCGCCTTCAAGAGCAGAAGGATAATTAATATTCCTGCCTAAATACAAAAATGAACCAAGGTGGGAATGCCGCTGCGCAAGCAAGGCGATAGCTTGCTGTTGTCTGAGAATAATTTTTTGTAGAGCAGGAACTTTTTTAAGCGCACTAAGATAAAGCTGCATGCGCTTTGGCACTATGCTCTTCTTCAGGTTTGCAAAATACAGCGCAAATAAATACATTGCAACCAACTGCGCCGTATACGCTTTAGTTGAAGCGACGCCGATTTCCGGTCCTGCGCGCGTATAAATGACACCATCTGCCTCGCGCGTAAGCGACGACCCTAAGACATTACAAACCGCAAGCACGCTAGCCTTATAACGTTTTGCCTCTTTAACGCCTGCCAGGGTATCCGCAGTTTCCCCGGACTGACTAATCGCAATGACAAGCGTGTTTTTATTAATCAAAACATCGCGGTAACGAAATTCACTTGACACATCAACAGCCACCGGAATTGCGCACACCGATTCAATGATATATTTACCTACCATCCCCGCATGATACGCCGTGCCGCAGGCCACAATAACAATAGATTCAATGCGCTTTAAAACACGCTCGGGAATTGCCTGCTCTTCGAACGTGATGCCTCGACACCCCGGCTGGATCCTTGCCTTTAAAAGCGCGTGGATAATGTCTGGCTGTTCATTAATCTCCTTGAGCATGAAATGCTTATAGCCACCCTTCTCTGCTTGCGCCATATTCCAATTCAAGCGAGTGATTTTTTTTGCCACGGCCTTGCCGTTACCATTAACAATCCGCACCCCCTGCCGGGTTAATACGGCGACCTCGTCTTCCTCAATAAATATCACATCTTTAGTGGCGTCCAAAATAGCGGGGGCATCAGAGGCTAAGAAATTTTCACCTTCGCCCACGCCAACAATCAGAGGGCTGCCTTTGCGCGCGCCAATCAATTTATCTGGCTCGCGGCGAGAAATGACCCCGATCGCAAAAGAACCAACCAAAAGCTTAAGGCTCTTTTGCACTGCCGCTTCAAGGGTGCCGTGCCGATAATATTTCTCTATTAAATGCACAATGACCTCGGTGTCGGTTTGACTGTGGAAACGATGGCCCTCTGCCTGCAACTGCTTCTTCAGGTTTTCGTAATTCTCGATAATACCATTGTGCACAATCGCGATCTCACCAGAACAATCACTATGCGGGTGGGCGTTGATTTGATTGGGAGCGCCATGCGTTGCCCAGCGCGTATGAGCAATGCCTAAGCTACCGCTCAACGGCCGATGGCACATAATCTTTTCTAGGGCGTGAATCTTGCCGGGAGATTTATGAATATTGATCTTGCCAGAGTGGGGATTAAGGATCGCCATCCCGCTTGAATCATACCCGCGATATTCAAGGCGCTTTAAACCGACCAGGAGGATTTTTTGGGCAGGCCTGTCACCGATGTAACCAATTATACCGCACATATCGCCTCGTTTCGCTCGGCAAATTTAAATATCAAAAATCAAAGCGCAAAAATCAATCAGTTGTTGGTTCTTAGTTGTTAGTCGTTAGACAATCTAAAATCTAAAAACTGACAACTAAAAACTAGTTTGTCATTTTGATATTTGATTTTTTAATGACCCTGACGGGATTTGAACCCGTGTCGAGAGCTTGAAAAGCTCTTGTCCTGGACCAGGCTAGACGACAGGGTCGAGCTTTTATTCTTCTTCGCCCTCTTCGGCGATAACCGGGGCAACGCAAGAAACAGAATCTTTGTCAGCTATCTTAATCAAACGCACGCCTTGCGCAGCGCGGCCAGTGGTGCGGATATCCTTGATAGCGCAACGCAAGAACATGCCGTTTTGTGTGATAACCATCAGTTCGTCATTATCGTTGACTGTCTTTAGGCTCACCGCCTCGCCGTTTTTCTTCGTGACTTTAATATTGATGATGCCCTTGCCGCCGCGCCGCGTTAAGCGATACTCTTTAAAGGGCGTGCGCTTGGCAAACCCTAACTCTGTCACCGTTAAAATTGTAGCTTCTTTTTCAACCAGCACCATAGCGATAACTTCATCTTTTTTGCTTAAATTAATACCGCGCACGCCGCGCGCAGCGCGGCCCATATCGCGCACCTGCGATTCAGGAAAACGCACTGCCTTACCTTGGCGCGTGCCAATCAACAATTCCTGCTTGCCATCGGTTAATTCAACGCCAATCAGCTCATCCTCTTTTTCAAGCGTCATTCCGATAATACCACCCTTACGTGGGTTGCTATAGGCATCCAAGGTTGTTTTTTTAATTACGCCAAGCTTGGTTACCATAACCAAGAATTTATCCGCGGTAAATTCTTTGACCGGGATGGTTGAGCTTACCTTTTCTCCCTGTTTTAATTCAAGGAGATTGACAATCGCTTTACCTTTTGCTGTTTTGCCTGCTTGCGGTATTTCATACACCTTAAGCCAATAGACCTGCCCCTTATCGGTAAACACTAGCAAATAATCTTTGGTCGATGCCACAAAAAGATGCTCAACAAAATCTTCTTCTTTAACTTCTGCCCCGGTCACGCCTTTGCCGCCGCGCCGTTGCTTGCGATATGCGCTTACCGGCAAACGTTTGATATAGCCGCCGTGACTGATCGTAATAACCACATCTTCCTCGGCAATCAGATCTTCGACCTCAAGCTCCTCCACCTCACCGACAATATCAGTCCTGCGCTCGTCACCATAATTCTTTTTAAGCTCGCCTAGCTCATCCTTAATAATTCCTTCGATCTTTTTTTCTGAAGCAAGGATGGCTTTGCACGTCTCAATAATCTTCAACAATTCTTCATATTCAGCGTCAATCTTATCCCGTTCAAGGGCAGTCAGCCGCTGCAACTGCATCTCTAGGATTGCCTGCGCCTGCAGGTCTGAAAGTTCAAACTCCTTCATCAAGCCTTCTTTTGCTGCTTGCGTACTCTTGGAGTTTTTAATCAGCTTGATTATCCTATCTATATATTTGAGAGCGATTTTCAAGCCTTCAAGAATATGCGCCCTCTTTTGCGCTTTATCTAACTCAAATTGCGTCCTGCGCCGAATAATGACCTTTCGATGATCAATATAGCATACCATCATCTGCTTAAGGTTCAGCACGCGCGGACGGTTTTCAACCAGCGACAGCATGATCACGCCAAAGGTTGTTTCAAGCTGCGTATGCTTAAACAGCTGATTCAAAACAATCTGTGGCTCGGTATCGCGCTTAAGCTCAACGACTACGCGCATTCCTTCTTTATCCGACTCATCGCGGATATCAGAAATTCCCTCAATCTTTTTTTCCTCAACCAGGTTTGCGATAGCCTCAATAACGCCGGACTTTTGTACCTGGTATGGAATTTCCGTTATCACAATTAAATCTTTGCCGCTTTTCTGCCGCTCGATATTAGCCTTAGCGCGGACAGTCAGCTTACCCCGGCCAGTCGTATAGGCGTCCTTAATGCCGGTCCTGCCGCAGATAATGCCACCTGTCGGAAAATCGGGCCCTTTAACATAGCGCATTAGATCTTTTATCTCGGCTTCCGGATTATCAATGACATGAATAATCGCATCGCAAATCTCGGTTAAATTATGCGGGGGGATATTAGTCGCCATGCCCACCGCAATACCGCTTGATCCATTTACCAAAAGATTGGGCAACAAGGCTGGCAACACAACTGGCTCGGTGAGCGAGGCATCGAAGTTCGGCATAAAATTAACCGTGTCTTTTTCGATATCCTTCAGCATCTCTTCGGCGATTGCTGCAAGACGCGCTTCGGTGTAACGCATGGCTGCGGCAGCATCGCCATCAACCGAACCAAAGTTACCTTGCCCATCAACGAGCGGATACCGCAATGAAAAATCCTGCGCCATGCGCACCAATGTGTCATATACAGCAACATCGCCATGGGGATGATACTTACCTAAAATTTCTCCCACGATACGCGCGCTTTTCTTGTAGGATTTGCTATGCTCCAACCCTAAATCCTGCATGGCGTAAAGCACGCGCCGGTGCACAGGCTTTAAACCATCGCGCACATCAGGAAGCGCGCGGCCGACGATAACGCTCATGGAATAATTGAGGTAAGAATCTTTTACTTCTTCCTCAATATAGACCGGGACTATTTTTTCGTTTCGCGTATACACGATTTTTTGACTCGCTATTTTGTTGACTCGCTATTCCGAAAAAACGTAATAACGAAACAACGCATAACGATCCTATATATCTAAGTTTTTAACTTGGTGCGCGTGATCTTCAATAAATTGCCTGCGCGGCTCAACCTGATCGCCCATGAGCACGGTAAACATCTTGTCGGTCTCAACCGCATCTTCCAAAGTAACCTTAAGCATTGTGCGCTTTTCAGGATCCATGGTTGTCTCCCACAGCTGCTGCGGGTTCATCTCTCCTAAACCTTTGTAGCGCTGAATATGCATACCTTTGGTGCCCTGAGTTTTAATAAAAGCCAATACTTCCTTAAGGGTAAAACAATCCTGATGCTCTTTTTCAGCTTCAGTAATGCGATAAAGAGCCTTGGCCTTTTCAGGGCCCTTACCCGCTTTTTTACCTTTTTCTTCCACGACTAAATCTTCGCTTGCATAACTTGTGATATCAAATCCCAATTTTTCAATTTTGCTTACAATCTGTTCAATATCTTGCGCTTCAAAGAGCTCCATTAAATCATTCTCAATTTCCTTGCCTTCTTCTTCCGTGATTTTCGCCAGTTCTTCATCCGAATAGACGAAACGGTCTATTCCATCCACTTTAACCCTATAAATAGGCAATTTTTTGGACTTTGGGTGTCTAGAATTAATGTATTTTACTAATTTTACTCCCTTTTTACCTAAATTCCGCCCAAGTTTCTCAAGCTCAACCAAAAGGTTCAATATCTCTTTAAATTGATTATCGGTGAATGTCTGCTTATCCTTAAGCCGAACCAAGGAATGGCCTTCTCTACCCAAGTCTAAGATGAGCTCATCCATCTGCTGTTCAGTTTGTATATACTCTTCGCGATTGCCGCGCTTAATCTTATAAAGCGGCGGCTGGGCAATATAGACATAGCCATCTTCAACAAGCTTAGGCATCTGCCTATAGAGTAACGTCAACAACAGCGTGCGGATATGTGAACCATCGATATCTGCGTCTGCCATTAATACTACTTTATGGTATCGTAATTTTGCGATGTCAAATTCTTCTCCCACCCCTGTGCCAAGCGCAGCGATAATGGTGCGGATTTCTTCGTTTGACAAAATCTTATCGAGGCGAGACTTCTCAACGTTTAAAATTTTTCCCTTGATTGGTAAAATAGCCTGGAAGCGGCGGTCACGTCCTTGCTTAGCAGATCCGCCGGCTGAATCACCTTCTACCACATACATCTCGCACAGCGCAGGGTCCCGCTCCGAACAATCTGCAAGCTTGCCTGGCAATCCGCCAGACTCAAGCGCGCCCTTGCGTCGGGTTAATTCGCGCGCCTTACGCGCGGCTTCGCGCGCGCGCGATGCCAAAATAACTTTATCCACAATCTTATTAGCAACAGAGGGATTCTCCTCATAAAAACTTGCCAACGCATCCAAGACCGATGACGCAGCCAACCCTTCAACCTCGGAATTCCCCAGCTTTGTCTTTGTCTGCCCTTCAAACTGAGGATTGGGGATCTTAACGGAAATAACCGCGGTCAGCCCTTCGCGCGCGTCTTCGCCGGAAATTGCAACATCATCCTTTAAAAGATTTTTATTTTTTGCGTATTGATTAATGGCGCGCGTTAAGGCAGACTTAAATCCTGAAACGTGCGTGCCCCCCTCAACCGTATTAATATTATTCGCGAAAGAAAAAATGGTTTCCGAATACCCGTCATTGTATTGCAAGGCAACCTCGATCTCCACTCCTTCTTTTTCTTTTTGGAAATAAATAACTTTATTGTGAAGCGGCGTTTTGTTTTTATTAAGATGCTCAACAAACGACACAATACCGCCTGAAAATTTAAAATTCGCCTGCTTATCATGGCGCTCATCAGCCAGATTAATTTCCAAGCCTTTATTTAAAAAGGCAAGCTCTCTTAAGCGCTGCGACAAAATATCATAAGAATAATCTATAGATTTAAAAATTTCCTTATCGGCCTTAAACGTAATCTTTGTGCCGGTCGCCTTTGCCTTACCGATAACGGTCAGTTTTGAAACAGTTTTGCCACGCTCGTAACGCTGGTGATAAATCTTCCCGTCGCGCTTAACCTCGGCCTCCATCCAATCCGACAAGGCATTTACCACGCTGACCCCGACGCCATGCAAACCGCCGGAAACTTTGTACGCTTTATGATCAAACTTGCCGCCAGCATGCAGCGTTGTCAACACGACCTCAATCGCTGGCTTCTTTTCGGTTTTATGGATATCAACAGGGATGCCACGGCCGTTATCCGCGACGCTCACGCTATTATCATGATGCACCGCCACATCAATTTTCGAACAATGGCCAGCCAATGCCTCATCAATAGAGTTATCCACAACCTCATATACCAAATGGTGCAAGCCGCGCGTATACGTATCGCCGATATACATTGCAGGCCTGCGTCGCACCGCCTCAATCCCTTCCAGCACCTGGATTGTGGTAGCGTCGTACTTTTTACTGGCCTGCTGCGCCTCTTGCGAAATCTCTTGCTCGGGCTTTTCTTCGATTTTCTTTTTAGCCATAAGTTTAACTCTTTGCGTTGGTGTCCCCTAACCTTAGCCGAATATCCTTAATATCCGGATTCAAAGCGCGCACCTTTTGCAGTATCGATGCCTTGCGTAAATTCAAATGATACAACACGGATGATGAATCGATATACAGATACACCGTATCCGCTGTGGAATAGCTAATTCTTATATGCCCGAATTCACTTTTAGTCAAGATTTTTTTTAAAATCTCCTCAGGCGAGCGCTGTCCTTCGCGGCTATGCCGCGTTTCAAGCGTGCGTATAACTGCTTCTATGGTCTGCTTAAGCGCTTCCATAACACATTAACCCAACCGCATCGGCAAAACAATATATACATATCCATCGATGCGCATGACGCCAGGTTTTTCGCTATCCGTAACCTCTAACGCGATCGATTCGTGCGCAATACTCTTCAACACATCGATTAAATAATGTGGATTAAACCCAATCACAATCTCTTTACCGTGATATTCAACTCCCATTTCTTCCCGCGACTCTCCCACATCAGGTGTTGACTTAGAAACAACAAGTTTATTTTTAAATACTTCAAACTTGACTGCTTGATAATCCGGCGTTGATAATAATGCTGCGCGGCGTATTGCTAATAAAAACTGCTCTCGATTCAACACAATCTTATTTTCTGAAGGAGCGGGGATTACCTGACGATAATCGGGAAACTCCCCCTCAATCAGTCGAGAAATAATAATAACCTGGCCCACGTCAAACAATACCTGATTAGTGCCCAACACCAACGACAACTCGCCATCGTCGGTTAACGTACGATTAAGCTCATGAATGGTCTTAATCGGAACAATAATAGAAACCTCGGCGTCACTTTCTTTTTCTATTTTCTTCTCGATAATCGCCAATCGTTTTCCGTCAGTTGCCACCAGCGTCAACGTATTCTTGGAAATTTTAAATAAAATACCATTCAAAACATAGCGCGTTTCATCAAATGAGGCTGCAAACGACGTCACCGCAAGCATCTGCTTTAAGAGCGCCTGCTCAATCTTAATCGCTTGTTTATTTTGTAATTCTGGTAAACGAGGGAATTCTTCCCGCGCCAACCCCATAATCTTAAATTGACACTTTTCGGTTTCAATAAAAACCTGATTATTCTTTTTTGTGCTAATTTCTATCTCATCGCTTGGTAATTCCTTAATAATATCGCTAAATCGTTTCGCCGGGACCGTGATCGCACCTTGTTCAACAACATGCACAGGTATTACACAGGTTATTCCTATATCTAAATCGGTTGCAGTAAAACGTAAAGTATCCTGTTGAGTCTCAATAAGTATATTCGATAAAACCGGTAAAGCAGCTTTACTGGTAATTATGTTTTGTACCTTCTGTATTCCGCTTAACACCATTTCCCTAGGTGCTTTAATCTTCATTGCGTACTCCTTTTATTATTTAATTAATTATAATAAAATCGTAATAGAAGTAATAGGGTTACAATCCTGTGTAAAAACTTTTTACATTATTGTTTATAATGTGTTACGCAAAGTACTACCTGTTGAAAAACCGTTAGCTTACTGTGTGATAATAGCGGTGACTCTTTCAACCCTATTTTTTAAATCCTCGTTAGTATGCAAATCTTCCTTTATCTTATTGTAAGAATGTAAAACCGTAGTATGGTCTTTGCCGCCAAAATAAGCGCCTATTTCTGGTAAAGAAAGGTCGGTTAACTCCCGGCTCAAAAACATAGCCACTTGCCGTGGCAGTACAATTGTTTTATTTCTACGTTTTGTCTTAAGGTCAGCCAGAGATATGCCAAACTCTTCTGCGATGCAACGTTGAATAAAATCAACGGTAATTAATTTTTTCGGTTCTTTTAAAAGATCGCGTAACACCTCCTTGGCAATCAAGGGTAATAGGTTTTTCCTCTAATAGCGAATATGCGATCGTGCGGATAAGCGCTCCTTCTAATTC
>JAGOIJ010000176.1 GCA_017995695.1 Candidatus Omnitrophota bacterium
AACCACGCGGCTGGCAACATGAATATGAAACTCTTGCAGCAATATTTTACACAATGCCCCAATAGCCACTGTCGCAACCGTGCTACGCGCTGAAGCGCGCTCAAGCACCTCGCGCACGTCGGTAAAACCATATTTGAGCAATCCGGCTAAATCTGCATGGCCAGGACGAGGGCTCAACACTTTATGCAGCGTTTCGATACTCATATCTTTGTTATTGATAAGCAAGGTGATGGGGCTGCCTAAACTTATAGCGTGCTTTAATCCGGAAAGTATCTCGGCTTTGTCGTTCTCAATCTTCATGCGCTCACCCCGGCCAAAACCCTGCTGCCGCCGCTTAAGTTCAGCATTGATACTATCGACATCAATCTTGAGGCCAGCCGGCATTCCTTCAAGGATCGCAATAAGTGCCCTGCCATGCGATTCGCCTGCGGTTAAATAGCGCAACATCTTACCCTCCTGTTTTTTCTTTACGAATAATACTTTTTAAGTATTCAGCTAATTTATTGCGGTCCTCATCAGTAATAAAACTAAAGAAGCCAGCTATGCCATATTCCCATTTTGTAACTTCATACTCATCCACATGCTGGATCTCTTTGATGCGTTCAACGCGCGCCACCTCAATCACGGCATCGACAAAATCATCCTTAAGGGCGATCTTACAGAGCACATCAGTATCAAGGGCGATGAATGACTCGCAAATAAAGAACATGCCTATATATGAAAGATTGCGCACCTTAGCCTCAAACACCTTGCCTTGCAGAAAATAGCTCATCGTAAGTTCAACATCAATGCGCTGATGCTTGCGGCGTTCATCTCCCTGATAACCTTTTGTTTGGATAAACGAATGAACAATCCCTGCCTTCAAAAGATCTTCCTCCTGCAGCTCGGTTACCTCCATTGCCTGCAGCTTATCGCCATAGTAGCGGCGGATTGCCTGCTTAATCTCACCGTAGGTGCTGATAAAAACTTCGACATCGCAGTTAGTAATCTGCTTCAGCATTTCAATCACGCCGTCATTTAGAGGATCTGCCATGGCAATAGTCAGCAGGTTGCCGATTTTGTCAACAGGAATAATAGAATACACCTTAATAAACTTTAAAGGCACCGTATTCAGCGTTTCTGCGGGGATAATATAATTGGTCAACGGTAAATAGGGAAACCCATATTGGCTGGAAAGGCAATTGGCGATCTCAATCTCTGTAGTAAAGCCCAGGACAATCAGATGCTGGCTGATAAACCCACCCTTTTCCTTCTGAATCTGCAGCGCTTGCTCCAACTGCTGTTTAGTAATAACCTTGCGTTCAAGCAGCAGCTCGCCAATTTTCTTTCGGATAACCCTATTCGGACTCATAGCATCCCCTTAGTAATAGAATATTGAATGCGGCTTGCTTAGTATTAAAATAGTATCATAGCAGAAATTCCTATTGAGGTAAAAGAATATTTTGCGCGGCAGCGCACGCCAAATCATCCGATAGATTTGGGCGTTAACGCAGAAGGCGTCACGCCGAACCTTCGCCGCAGAGGCGGCGCACTTTGCCACCCTATAGGCAAAGGTGCATGATAGGTTCGGGCGGATTCCCAGTTCACGCCAACTAGCTACCCCGTGTCATTGCGAGGGCTTTAGCCCGAAGCAATCCAAAGAGATTGCTTCGTCGCTTCGCTCCTCGCAATGACACAAAAATATAACAGAAAGGGACACTTTGTTGTAGCTATTAGCGTCAACAGAGTGTCCCCTTCTGAAGACAAGGTGTCCCCTGCTGTGGAATATCTCCTGACGTGAGATATACTCTGGCGCGCGGCGCTTTACTTGACAACCAAGCGCCTTCATGTACAATGGGTTAGAATGACTTACCGGTTAAAGAGCACATATGCCGCAGTTGGCATTGGATTAACATGCGCGCTGTTATCAGCTTTCCTTGCCCATCGCTTTCTTTTTCTTGAACCCTTGCACTGGAAAATCTTCGATCGCCTGAACCAAATCCACTATACACTATTTCCTTCAGCAGGACAAAATAAAGACATCCTACTGGTAGTGATTGATAACCCCACGCTTGAGAACATGCCTTCGCGCTGGCCATTTACGCGGGCTGATTTTGCCCAGGCGATCGAACATCTGTATCAAGCGGGAGCTCGCGTCGTTGCGTTTGATTTCGTTTTCTTAGGAAAATCTGACGTAAACAACGATGCCTTACTTGAAAAAACGCTAACAACACATACCTCGCTCGTATTAGCAAACAGCATCAACGAAGAAGGATCATTGGAATTTGCTCCCTTAGCCGCTAACAAAACACGTTCAGGCATTGTAACCAAAATACAAGATAGCGACGGAACGATCCGTAGAGATCTCACCTATCTCGTCGATGCGCAAGCGGCATCCCAAGGCTATCTTTCATGGTGTATGCAGACGCTTGATGCTGTCAAACCCCTTGCGTTTGAAACAATCAACACCAAACGCAACATCATGACCTTTGTCACGAAGGCCGGCGATACTTGGAGCATACCCATCGCCCCCACCACCCATACATTCCTTATCCGTTATCGCTATCATACTACTAATTTTATACGCCTACCATTTTACCGCGTCGTGCAAGGAACGTTTGATCCTGCCATGGCGAAAAATAAAATTGTTATTGTGGGATTCCTTTCTTCCCTATTCGGCGATGTGCATAAGACACCAATCGGCTGGCTGCCTGGCATAACACTTAATGCAAATTCTTTTCTGACCCTTTACCATCGTGATTTTATGCATCCTGTGCCGTGGCTTCTTGAAATTATAACCTCACTCATCGCTGTAGCCATGGGAATATGGCTTGCGCGCGATTGCTCATTCCAGAAATCGCTGCTGATCATCCTTGCAGAAATTGTTGTTTTCCTCCTCATTAGTTTTGCGCTCTTCGCCAATAATTTCATTTGGCATTACGCCCTCACCCCCATCGCGCTCGTCCTTTTAGTACCAGGTGCAAAACTAATCGGGCACCGTTTGCTTGGCCAGAAAGGCCACACCAAGCCATCCAATAGGCTTGGGTGAAAGCTAATCGGGCACCTGTCCCCTATTGCATTGTGTCATTGCGAGGAGTACTGCTATTACGCGTCTTTATGACGAAGCAATCTATTTAGATTGCTTCGCTGCGCTCGCAATGACACAGTGATATTCGCTTCGTTCATTCCGTAAGTTATGCGCATACCATCTACCGCATGTCTCGCTCGCAGATTTCTTAAAAATCTGCTCGCACACATTTCTTGCCGCAATATGATGACGGGCAAGTAAATTCGCGCTTATAACTTACGTCGGCAAGCGTAAACAATACTCCGTAAGTTATGCGCATACCATCTACCGCAT
>JAGOIJ010000177.1 GCA_017995695.1 Candidatus Omnitrophota bacterium
CGGCATCTGCACAATAATACCATGAACGGATGTATCGGCATTTAGTTTTTGGATAACCTCTATCAGTTGCGTTTCGGTTATCTGTTGACCCAGAGCGTGAAGCTGATAGACAATACCAAGCGACTCGGCAGTCTTAGTCTGCGATTTAACATAAGCTTGCGCGCCTGCATTGTCTCCAACCAAAATGCTCGCCAAAACAGGCTTGGTGGACGAAACGGTTATTGCTTGGCGAATTGACTCTTTGATCTTTTCAGCAATCGGTTTACCCTCTAATAATCTTGCCAACCTGCGCCTCCGTTTTTGCGCGAATCTTTTTCGTTACCTTTTCTTTAGCCCTTAATTCTTTATGCACGGCTTTGGTAAATGATTTCTCACCCAGAGCTTTTAAATTAATCTCAACATTGCACAACGCAGCGGCAAACGCTGACTCAAGCAAGATCGCCGCAACGGCAACATCGCTTATCAAATTCACGTTGCCTTTTTTAACCAAGGGCGGACAAAGCTCAATGGCTTTTTCGCATAACCGACAGACCATAAAAGGGACATCGAGGGCATTGCGCAAATCCTTGCTTGCATAGGCAGTGACATCAAGATCAACCAAACGCAAAAACTCGGCGCGCAATTGTTCCGCTTTCTCAAGCGAGGCTTTCAACTCTGTTTCAAAAGCTACGTACTTGGGCTTGCCCAAAGTAAAATTGATCACCATGCTCAATAACGCTGCGCCCATGGCGGCGGTTAACGCAGCTGATGCCCCGCCCCCCGGAGCAGGCATCTTCGCAGCCGTATCATCAAGAAATTTTGTTAAACTTTCGTCTTTATACATGCGCTCCTTTCATAACTACGTTCATCCTTTGCGAGCCTCAAATGCATTTTTAAAAAGCTGAATCTTGGTAACCGCCTTCACGCCAGGGCAGATCACCGAAACAACGTCGAACCTCGCTTTACAATCCAAAAGATTTCTTTCTTTTAAGAACAGCGCTGCTATTTGTGAAAGTTTATATTGCTTACGAGCCGATACTGCTTCCTGCGGTAAACCAAACATCTCTGACGTGCGGGTCTTTACCTCAATAAAGCAACACGTTCCGTGGTCATCGGCAATAATATCTATCTCACCCAGAAATGTCTTATAATTCCGGCATACGAGCCGATATCCGCGCTCCTTAAGAAACGCTATCGCAGCCTCTTCACCGTAAATACCCAGCGCAAGACGCTCTTTGGTCACGTAAGAAAACTCATCCTGTGGATTAAGGAAGGGCCGAACGTAATAAGTGCTTCCCGATGCATCTTGGTAGGATACCCCTTATGCTTTATAAAGCCATAATGCGGATACACCCGATCATATCCTGCCATAATGCGATCCCGCGTAACCTTGGCCACAATAGAAGCTGAAGCGATACTTAATGATTTGGTATCGCCTTTTACAATAGCAGCGCACGGCAGCGCAACATCAACCGTGCAATTGCCATCGATAAGGACAAACATCTTCGCGCAAGGATCAGGCATGCGCTCTATCACTTGCCGGATTGCCTTTTGCATTGCCTGCTTGGTTGCCTCAAGGATATTAATCGCATCGATAACAGCCTCACTTACGATGCCGATACCAAAGAACGACTGTTGGACAATCTCACGGAAGGCCCGCTCGCGCTGAAGCGCGCTCAATTTTTTTGAGTCATCAACGCGGTTATGAAAACGCGCACTTCTTAATACCACTGCTGCTGCGACCACAGGCCCGGCTAAAGGGCCTCGGCCTGCTTCATCAACTCCGATAACGAAACGATAGCCTTGTTTCTTAGCAATACGTTCGTAATACAGCACTTATTTTTTTTCTTCTAACTCTTTAATCTTGGTTGCGCGCTTGCCGATTTTTGTGCGAAGATAAAAAAGTTTTGCTCTTTTCACCTTACCTGAACGAACCACTTCAATGCGTTCGATGCTTGGAGAAAAAAGCGGAAACACGCGCTCGATACCCTCACCGTAGGAAACCTTACGCACGGTGAAACTCTCTTTAGCTCCTGTGCCTTTTTTGGCGATAACCACGCCCTCAAAAGGATGCAGGCGCACCTTATCAGTTCCTTCAGGAATCTTAACCATAACCTTTATGGTATCGCCCACATTAAAAACAGGCACTTCTTTAGTAACATACGCCGATTCAATTAATTTCATCTTGTCCATGTAAGTACCTTTCTCCTTATCTTTCTTTGTTGTATCGTTTCTTTTTTAATAGATCCGGTCGGCGCTCTCTCGTTAGTTTAAGCGCCTGTTTTTTTCTCCACGCCGCAATCTTAGCGTGATCCCCTGATAATAATATTGACGGCACAAGCATCTTTTTAAAGGAAGCAGGCCGAGTATACTGAGGATAATCTAATAGATTACCTTCAAATGACTCAAATTTCAAGGAATTTTTGTCTCCTAAAACACCGGGGATAAGCCGCACCAGACAATCCACTAACACCATCGCTGGCAGCTCTCCTCCCGTTAGCACATAATCGCCAATCGAAATCTCCTCATCCACCAAGGCCTCCCTCACCCGCTCATCCACCCCCTCGTAATGCCCGCAGATTAATACGAGATGCTTTTCTTTTGCTAATCTCTTGGCCAATTGCTGCGTTAATCCTTTTCCCTGGGGCGTTAATAAGACTACTTTACTTTTGCATTGAGTATTGCGTCGTGAGTATTGAGGCTTAGCCAATTGGTCCACGGCCCGAAAAATCGGCTCAGCAGCCATTACCATGCCTGCCCCGCCGCCGAATGGTCGATCGTCGACCTTTCGATGCTTATCAAGAGTATAATCCCGCAGATCGTGAACGCGAATCTTAACCTTTAACTTTTTCTGCGCGCGCATGATGATAGACTCATTGAGCACCGCATCAAACATGTTGGGGAAAATCGTAATAATATCGATGAGCATGGTCTTGTAAAAGTATTAAGTATTAAGTTGAAAGTATTGAGTAAAAATGCTCCCTACATCTTAGCATTACCTTGATTATAGCGCGCCAGGAATTCTTTTTTAAACGTCAAGAACGAATCTTCCTGAATTGCGGCGCGGATCTTTTTCATCAACTCAAGGTAAAAATGAACATTATGCCAAGAGACCAGATGCAGGCCGAGCATCTCTTCAGCGTTAAACAAGTGACGCAGGTATGCCCGGCTAAAATTCTTGCAGCAATAACAGCTGCATTGCGGATCAAGCGGCGTAAGATCTTTAGCGAAGGGCGCATTCCTGATGGTTAATTTCCCCTCGCTGGTAAAAGCGGTGCCGTTTCTGCCATAGCGGGTAGGCACCACGCAATCGAACATATCGCAACCTTCGCCCACTGCCTGTACAATATCCTCAG
>JAGOIJ010000178.1 GCA_017995695.1 Candidatus Omnitrophota bacterium
GTCGAAAAGTGCGTTGTGCTAACAAAGGCGTTACGTCCTTTACCTGAAAAGTGGCATGGTTTAAAAGATGTCCAATCGCGTTTCAGGCAGCGTTATCTTGATCTAATAAGCAATGAAGACGTAAAGAAGGTTTTTCTCTTGCGCTCCCAGATCATTAGGGCTGTGCGCGCCTCGCTTGACCAGAAGGGTTACCAGGAGGTTGAAACGCCGATGATGCATGATATCGCCGGAGGCGCCGCCGGTAGGCCTTTTAAAACACACCACAATGAGTACAGCCGCGATTTATTTTTGCGTATTGCCCCGGAATTATTCTTAAAGCGCCTCCTCGTCGGTGGATTTGAAAAGGTCTATGAAATTAACCGCAGTTTCCGTAATGAAGGGGTATCAACCCGGCATAATCCAGAGTTTACGATGCTTGAGGTGTATTGCGCCTATGCGACATACCAGGATATGATGCGGCTTTCTGAAGAGCTTATCTCTTCAGTTGCCTCGCAGGTGTTAGGTTCGATGACTATCACCTTTGAAGGCAAGACTATAGATTTGACCCCTCCTTGGCAGCAGATATCATTTGCCGGTGTGGTTAAAGAGCAGTTTGGCATAGAGCCTCAGGATAGCCCGGAGCTCATGCTTTCCAAATTAAAAGCGAAAGGATTAGCAAAGGAGGCTGCGAAGTTGACGCGTTCGCAGATAGCCAAGATTATTGAAGATATTCTGGAAAAACAGATGAACGCAAATCCAACGTTCGTAACTGATTATTTTACGAGCCTGTGCCCTTTAGCAAAAACCAAGCCAGGCGAGCCTTTAATTTCGGAACGTTTTGAGTTGTATATCGCCGGATTAGAAGTCGGCAACGCGTATTCAGAGCTCAATGATCCCACAGAGCAACGAAGGCGATTTGAGGAAGAAATTGGTGAGTTGGGCGCTGATGAAATCAAGGGCGTTGATGAAGATTATGTCATCGCGCTTGAGCATGGCATGCCTCCTGCGGGTGGTTTGGGTATCGGCATCGACAGGCTTATCATGCTGCTGACGAATCAACCTTCAATACGCGAAGTGATATTGTTTCCCTTATTGCGTCCTGAAAAAACAATATGAAGACAGAATTGTTTATAAGCTGGCGTTATTTATTGACGAGGCGCAAAGAAAAATTTATTTCCATAATCAGTATTATTTCTGTATTGGGCGTGGCAATAGGAGTTGCGGCGCTCATCGTGGTGATCGGCGTCATGGCCGGTTTTGACAAAGATCTGCGCGATAAAATCGTTGGCAATTATTCTCACCTTACGGTGGTGTCATATAACGGTATTACGAATGACGCATTGGAAAAAATTTCTGCGACTATTAAGGCGAATGCTCACGTGCGCGGAGTTAGCCCGTATGTGCAAGGCCAATCCTTGATTAAGGAGGGGGAACGATTCTTTGCCGTCGGAATCAAAGGGGTTGAGCCTGCGACAGAACCATCAGTCACTAAGATTACTCAATATCTTATTGAGGGTCGTATTAATCACTTAACCGGCACGTCAGTGATCCTTGGTAAGGAGTTGGCTTTGCGTCTTGGGTTGGGCATTGGCTCAACCGTTACCCTTTTTTCTCCGCAAGGCAAGCAGCAAGAGTTTGTCGTGGTGGGTATTTTTCACTCTGGGATGTATGATTATGATATGAATTTAGTTTTTATGAATATGCGCCAGGTCCAACAATTTTTAGAGATGGGGCCCGTTGTTTCTGCAGTGGCTGTGCAACTAGATGATTTGTATCAAGCAGATAAGGTCAAGCAGGAGCTTGCTGTTGCGTTGGGGTTTGATTTTAGCGTACGCAGCTGGATCGAGGCGAATAAAAATTTCTTTTCTGCTTTGCAGCTGGAAAAAATCGCCATGTTTATTATTCTTACCCTCATTGTCTTGGTGGCAGCATTTAATATCGTCAGTACCTTGATTGTGATGGTTGTTGAAAAAACGAAGGATATCGGCATCTTGCGTTCTTTAGGCATGAGTTCCAGCGCGATACGCAGAATTTTTACCTTGGTAGGGTTATCCATTGGCTTGTCAGGGACTATCGCAGGGGCAGGAGGCGGCATGCTGTTGTGCGGGTTGCTTAAAAAATATCAGTTCATTAAACTGCCCCAGGATATTTATTACATTGATCGTCTTCCGGTGCTGATACAGGCATGGCCTGATGTTATGGTGATTGTCGGGGCAGCCATGGTTATTACGTTAATTTCTACGATTTATCCGGCGCATAAGGCAGCATCCTTAAAACCGGTAGAAGCGCTTAGGTACGAATAGATGCTTCAGGCGTGCAACATACATAAATCATTTATTGCCGGTAAAAAAAATGTGCCTGTGCTTAAAGGCGTTAACATTTCCGTCAACGCAGCTGAATTTGTAGCTATTGTTGGTCCTTCGGGCGCCGGAAAATCTACGCTGTTGCATATCCTAGGAGCGTTGGATTCGCCGGATCAAGGGCAGGTTGTGTTTGAAGGGCAGGACCTTTTTACATTAAGCGATCGGCTGGTAAGTCGTGTCCGTAACGAGCGCATTGGTTTCGTATTTCAGTTTTACCATTTATTATCCGAGTTCACTGTTCTTGAAAATGTGCTTATGCCTATTCGTATAGGTGCCGAGCGTATAAAAGACGCAGCGCGCGCCAAGGATAAGGCGCGGCGATTGCTTGCGGAGGTTGGCTTGCAGGAGCGGATGACGCATTTTCCCGCGCAACTTTCAGGCGGAGAAAAGCAAAGAGTTGCCCTGGTGCGCGGCTTAATGAACTCTCCGCGTGTCTTGTTGTGCGATGAGCCAACGGGTAATCTTGATTCTAAGACCGGCGAGGAGATCGTCACGCTTATTCAAAGACTCGGTAAAGAGAATCGGATGGCAGTGGTATTGGTAACGCATAACCAAGAGTTGGTTAAGCGCGTTGATACATTATATCATTTGCGTGACGGCATGTTGGTGAATTAAGCAAAGGGGTGTATGATGAAAGTGTATATTAATGGAACGTTTTTCAAGCGCGATGAGGCAAAGATTTCTGTTTTTGATCACGGATTGCTCTATGGCGATGGCGTATTCGAGGGGATCCGCTCGTATGATCGACTCGTGTTTAAGCTGCGTGAGCATATCGATCGGCTCTATGAGTCAGCGCATAGCATCATGTTGAATATTCCCTTAAGTAAAGAAGAGATGGCGCAGGCAGTGGTTAAGACACTTAAAGAAAATGGACTGACTGATGCGTATATCCGTCTTATTGTGACGCGCGGGGAAGGAGACCTTGGGCTTGACCCACGCAAGTGTAAAGGCAAAGCCACGATTATTATTATTGCT
>JAGOIJ010000179.1 GCA_017995695.1 Candidatus Omnitrophota bacterium
GACAGCATAGGTCCCAAGTAAAACAGCTTAGCAAATCCCTGGGTTTTATCAAGCGCATTCTCGATATACGCGCGCACCACAGAAGCAGTGCCTTCCGGACGCAAGGCATACGCTTCATCCTCTTTTTGAAAAAGAAACATCTGTTTCTGAACGATTTCTGTTGATTCTCCCAGAGAGCGGTTAAAAAGGCCTGCGTCTTCAAGTAAGGGCGGGCGGATTTCCTGGTAATGATATAGTGAAAAAATTGACCTGCTGGTAGATTCAATGTGTTGCCACGAGGCTGCTTCGTCAGGCAGGATATCTTTTGCGCCAGTAATTCTTTTAAACATGTATTAAGAGAGGGATATTGTTATCTTATTTGACTTTCTTTTTCATCTCTAAGCCAGGCTTAAAGATAACCACTTTACGCGGCGGGACAGGAACAACTTGGCCAGTGCGAGGATTTCTGCCGGTGCGGCTCTTTCGCTGCTTAATTTTAAAAACGCCGAAATTACGTAACTCAATCTTTTCGCCTCGGACTAACGCATCCGTAATGAAATCAAATGTTTTCTGAATAACCTTCTTAACATCGATCTGTTTTATATTGGTTTCATCCGATACTTTTAAGATAATATCTTTTTTAGTCATCGCTCACCTCTTTGGCTAAAGGTTTAATTTTGTAAGTATAGTAACATCAATTCGTTATGATGTCAAGGAATAATTTAAATGAGGCCACAACTTACGGAACGAGCGAAGCGAGTGAACGTAAGTTGTTTGGCCGAATTTACTTGCCCGTTAATTAATTGCGGCAAGACTTGTCAAACGCCTTACGGCAACTCCGAAGCGACCGTAAGTTGTTTGGCCAGCACCGTGCCGTATCGGAACGGCACGTGCGCGCACTGCTGCGCGAATTTACTTGTCCGTCTATTGATTGCGACAAGACCTGTCGTACGCCTAATGGAGCGCCAAGCACCAACATTCCGGCACCTACTGCAAGCTTAACGAAACCCTGTTTTCGCCTAAGAGAGATTCGATATCTTCAAGAAGTTTTTCTGACGGAGAAACAAAGAGCCCCTGGCCCACAACCAACTGGACGCGGGACTTGTTCGGAGTGTGTAACTGCATATATACCGGCACGTTACCACCAGAGGTCATCAGCAATTCCTTAAGACTATCAAATAAATTTTCTCGTAAACCCGACAAATTAATATTCACCCCGGTAATAAGTTTATAGACTTCATCCATGGGAAATAAATCGTTAACCAGGATTTTAGGCGCATCCTCTTTAAGATTAAGCTTGCCTTTAACAAAAACCACGGTGCTGGGCAAAAGATAACGGCTGACCTTTTGAAAAGCTGCCGGGAATACCAATGCCTCAACCGAACCTTCTAGATCCTCAAGCTTAAGAATCGCCATTTTTTCCTGCTTAGCGCGGGTTACAGTTTGCTTTATCTTGCTAATTAATCCAACAATACTTATTTCAGCTCCATCAGTTGCTTGATGTAAATTAGACGTGGAAAATGAGGTAAACCGTTTTAGTTGATGGGCATAGCGCGCCAGAGGATGCCCTGAAACGTAAAAACCCAACATATCTTTTTCAAACGCCAACAGCTGAGGCTCAGGCCATTCTTTTATGATCGGGCCGTTATTAAGCGGTCCACTAAAACTTTGTTGCGCAAACATGCCGTCGAAAAACGAGATCTGGCCGGTGGCCCGTTCGCGCGTAACTTTCGAAGAATGCTCAAGCACCTGCTCTAAGGTCGACACCAAGTGCGCCCGGTGCATTTTAAAAGAATCCAAAGCTCCGCACTTAATCAAACTCTCCAGCACTTTTTTGTTCGCCAATCGTAAATCAATACGCTCGCACAAATCCTCAAGCGACGTAAAAGGCCCTTTGCTGCGCGCAGCGATGATTGAATCAACCGCCCCTGCCCCGACATTCTTAACCGCTAATAAGCCGTAGCGAATCGTAGAATCATCAACCACCTTAAAGAGAGCATCGCTTTCATTGATATCAGGAGGCAGGACTTTTAAACCCATATGATTTGCTTCTGCAACGTATTCAACAAGCTTATCGGTATTATCGCGCTCTGACGTCAGCAATGCAGACATAAATTGAACGGGGTAATTTGCTTTTAAAAATGCCGTGCGATACGATATCACGGCATACGCTGCGCTGTGCGATTTATTGAAACCATAGCCGGAAAAATACTCGATCAAATCAAAGATCTTGGAAGCGGTATGCTCGCTAATGCCGTTTTTTATGCAACCGTTAATAAAATTCTTGCGCTGCTTTTCCATAACCTCGGGAATCTTTTTACTCATCGCCCGACGTAACAAATCTGCCTCGGCAAGCGTAAAACCAGCAAGGCTTGATGCCGTTTGCATGATCTGCTCCTGATACACCATAATACCGTATGTTTCCTTGAGCACCATCTCAAGCTTTTTATGGTCATACCGGATAGGAACACGGCCGTGCTTGCGCTGGATAAAATCATCTAGCATGCCTGACCCAATAGGACCAGGCCGATACAATGCCAACAAGGCAATCAAATCAGTGAACAGCTGCGGCTCAAGCTTTCTTAAAAGATCGCGCATCCCCGAACTTTCAACCTGAAACACCCCGATGGTTTGCGCAGCCGACAGCAACTTAAACGTTTTCGCGTCGTCAAGAGGAAGATTATTAATATCAATATCGATACCCTTGGTCTTCTTAATCAGTTTTAAGCTTTGATCGATGACTGTTAAGGTACGCAACCCCAAGAAATCAACCTTCAAGAGGCCAATCTTTTCCAAGATACCCATGCTGTAGCCAGAGGTGATCTGGTCGTCACCTGTCTTAAAGATCGGCATGTAATTGTTAAGCGGCTTATCCGCGATAACCACGCCCGCAGCGTGCACTGAAGCATGACGATTCAATCCTTCAAGGGATAATGCAGTATCAATGAGGGTCGTCACTTGCGGGTCTGTTTTATACAGGGTCTTAATCTCCTGCTCGTTTTCTAACGCATCCTTAAGCGTCAACGAAGGATCAGGGGGAATCATTTTAGCAATGCGATCAACATCGGCATAACTTATGCCCATGACCCGGCCGACATCCCTGACCACGGCGCGCGCTTGCATGGTTCCGAAGGTAATAATCTGGGCAACATTTTCCTGCCCATACTTGTGCGTAACATAATCGATGACTTCCTGCCTGCGCTCATAGCAAAAATCAATATCAATATCAGGAAGCCCTAAGCGCGAAGGATTCAAGAATCGCTCAAAGAGCAATCCATACTGAAGCGGGTTAATATCGGTAATTCCCAGTAAATAAC
>JAGOIJ010000180.1 GCA_017995695.1 Candidatus Omnitrophota bacterium
CCCTTCGCCAATCACAAACCCATCGCGTTTTTTATCAAACGGTCGGTACGCAGCCTGCGGATTTTTGTTATTCTTAGAGAGTGCACCATAGGTGTTACAACACAGAAGCGCATACGGCGTAACGGGCGCTTCCATGCCTCCGCCAAGAATCATATTAAGCTTATTTTTAGCCAGCACTTTACGCGCATAACCAATTGCCATTAAAGAACTGGCCCGATCAGCAACAACCGTTTTACTAAAACCTTTAATGCCGTAGTAAATCGAAACCTGCCCCTGCGGTGCTGCCGGGAACCAGGCCGATGCCATATACGGAGAAACCCCTTCGCGCCCTTCGATATATAAATCACGCAACTCGGTTTCAGCATAGAGCCATCCACCGATAGCATTGCCTAAAAATATCCCCACCAGATTCGGATCCTCATTTTTGATATCGATGCCGGCATCCTGAAGCGCCATTTCTGAAGCAATGAGCGCCATATGCGAGAAAGCATCAATCTTCTTCAGTAACCGCTCTGAAACATGGGTGTATTTTTCCAGATCATCAATCTGCCCGGCGATATGCGAGGGATACTGTGATGCATCAAAACGAGTAATTTCCTTGATAAAAGATCTTCCCGATTTAACATTAGCCCAAAACTGGCGCGTGCCAATTCCTGATGGGCTAACAATACCTAATCCTGTAATTGCAATCTTTTCACCCATTATATCTCCTTAAAACAAGCGACGAATGAATTCCGGAGAATCCACTGGAAGTTTTTAAGATAGTATTCACTTTTTTCTCAATAGCTTTATTCGGGATATAAAACAGATCGCACTGCGGATCTTTTTCCTCCTGATTAATCGTCGGCGGAAGAATGTTATGCTCAAACATCTTGCAGCACATCGTCATCTCAACGGCATTGGCTGCTGCCAGAGGATGCCCAATCATGGATTTAAGTGAGCTGATCGGCAGCTTATACGCATAATCGCCAAAAACGGTTTTGTAGGCATTGCTTTCAAAGATATCATTCATGCGGGTAGATGAACCATGCGCATTAATATGATCGATCTCTTTGGGCGCAACATCTGCATCTTCCAGAGCTAAGGTGATGCACTTTACCATCGCCCCGCCATCAGAAGGAAGATCAGTCATGTGAAAGGCATTGCAGCTAGTGCCAAATCCTAAAACCTCGCAATAAATCCGGGCATTGCGCTTCAACGCGTGCTCGAGTTCTTCTAAAATTAAGAGACCTGCTCCTTCGCCAAGCACAAACCCGTCGCGCTTGTTATCAAAAGGCCTACTCGCTTTTTGCGGATCGTCATTGCGCGCGGATAATACATTCACCACATCAAACGCGCCGAAGGTAATCGGGGTAATCGGCGCCTCTGCTGCGCCGCAAAACATAATATCATGTTCTCCATCCTGGATTGTCTCTAATCCAAACCCTAATGAATCTGTCCCCGCAGTGCAGCCGGTAGAAAGCGTGCTTGAGATCCCTTTCAGTTTGTATTTTGCGCTGATTTCAATGGAGGGAGTATTAAACATGGCTGCATCGTATAAATCCGGCCGGACCTTAGAAGGGTCAATGGGTTTTTTACCATCATCGGTCACCAAGGCAAACTCTTCTTCCATATATTTTGTGCCGCAGATTGCATTCGCCAAACAGACCCCAACGCGCTGGGAATCTTCCTTGGAGAAATCAAGGCCGCTATCCTTTGTCGCCATCATTGCCGCAACCACCCCAAATTGAACATAGCGATCCATACGCACGACGTCATCGTGCGTGAGTCCCAACTTAAACGGATCAAAATCCCTTACCTCAGCGGCGATTTTAGTATTGAAGACAGAGACATCAAAACCATCAACTCGCCTCACTCCGGATTTACCAGAAATAAATGCCTTCCAGGCATTCTCCTTACCTACGCCGTTTGGCGAGATTGTTCCAACACCGGTTATTACTACTCTTCTTTTTTTCATGTAATCAGCCTACTCCTCTATTCTACTCACCTTAAATACAATATTTCCCCCATCCGGGCAGGTAACGGTATCAATGCCATCCGGATTATCCATAAAGAAGAATTTTGCGCCAAAATTCAAGGCAAACAACGCTGGAAACGCGCAATGAAACGCTGCGCCGCAAAAACCCGGAATACACGCCAAGCCTTTAGTTTCCCACTTATCGCCAACCTTATATCCAAAATGACATTTGCCCTTTGCCTGGACAACTTCAAGCGCCATTTTTTTTGGATTCGGGCCTTTAAAATTAGGATTCTTCGGTATGACTTGCACCTTGCCGTCTTTATCAAGAATCTCTGCTTTAAATTCAAGCTTTCCTCCGTCGGGACACGTTACCAAAAGAGATCGCTGATTCTCCCGAAAAGGAAAACAGGAAGAAAAACTTAAAGCATAGATTACCGGAAATAACGCATGCGCAAGGCCAAGACAAAAAAACTTCGGCGGATGCGTAAAATCCTCAAGGATAATCTCATCCCCAATCTTATAGCCATGATAACAATGGCCAAACACATTAGTCACCGTTAATTTTAATTTGGGAAACGGAGTATTGACTTCGCTCATTTCAGGATAACAATCCTTTCGTATCAGCTGCTAATGCTTCTTTGGTAAAAAACTTTTTTGTTCGCTCAACCTCATGCACCATTGACACCAATTTTTCATTAAGCGGCGCCTTCGTACCATGCTCTTTTGCAAGAGCCACAAACTCCCCATTGATATAATCAATCTCTGAAGCCCTGCCTCTTTTGATGCTCTGCAAAATTGAACCATACATCGGCTCTTTGCTCAAGCCGGTCATGATCCCTGAGAAGATCTTTGCCGCTTCGACAGAAGGCATGGCAGCAAGCTTAGTCATCCGCTCAAGAGGAAAATCAGGCAGCGACACCAACGCAACGCCTGCCTTACGCGTAATCTCTAATCCTTCCTTCCAAATCGCTATGCTGATGCGGCTTACGTCTAAATCGCTAAATGCCTCTTGCATGCTAAGCCCAAGTATTGCAGGAATACAATTATTTGAATTAACAAACACCTTCAGATACTTCATTCCCTGTATCTCATCGGTCATAAGCGTGGGGAATGCAACATCCAAAACTTTACTTACTTCAAGCACCTTTTCGTCATTCTTGGAAAACATTTTTCCCAAAACCCATGGTCGCTCAAAATTATATACCACCTCGCCGGGCTGCAATGAAGTTGCCCCAAACATCACAATGCTTGAGATAATGTTTTCTTTTGATAAATATGCGCACGCTATCTGATCGGCCTGAA
>JAGOIJ010000181.1 GCA_017995695.1 Candidatus Omnitrophota bacterium
TACGTTCTGATGTCAAGGCGCAAGGGATTCCTATAACGACAATAATAAAAGCAGAAAAAGCGGCTGAGATTATGTGCAATACTTGCATGATTGGTGCCTTTGCTAAGGCAGGTGCTCTTGGTTGGGGAACGGTTGAGAAAGTGTTGAGAAAAGAAATCACCCGGGAGATTGATCTCAATCTAAAAGTCGCACGTCTTGGCTATGATCAGGCTACCAAGATAACTGACATAGCAGCTTCTTCCCAAGAAATTCTTCCTTTGCTTTCCGGTAATCAGGCTATTGGCTTGGGCTTAATCAAGGGGGGGCTGGATGCATTTATTGCTTACCCTATGACACCCAGTTCGCCAATTCTGCATTTTCTTGCCGAGATTGCTGATGATTTTGGTTTGCAGGTGATTCATCCCGAAAGTGAAATTGGCGTGATTCTTTTGGCGTTGGGGTTTTCGTATATGGGCAAAAAGGTGGCAGTAGGCACTTCAGGGGGTGGTTTTTGTTTGATGACCGAAGGTTTAAGCTTGGCCGGTATGGCGGAATTGCCCATAGTGATCATTGTCGGTCAGCGTCCCGGTCCTTCTACGGGACTTCCTACGTATTCTGCGCAAACAGAGTTGCACTTTGTGTTAAGTGCCGGACAAGGCGAATTCCCGCGTTTTATCGTTGCGCCCGGCGATGCGCAGGAGGCTTATATCTGGTCAACGGTGGCTTTGAATATGAGTTGGAAATATCAGATTCCTTCCATAATCCTTTCCGATAAGAATATGGGAGAGGGGATTTATAACTTTGACCGTAATGCTCTTGGAGAAGCAAAAGAAGCAATACCCTTATTGTGGGATAAGAAATCATCGTATAAACGGTACCAGGTGACTGAGACCGGGATTTCTCCTTTGGCTTTTGCCCCTCAAGTAAATGAAATCATTAAAGTAAACAGTTATGAGCATGATGAGTTTGGTGTTACCACTGAAGATCCTCGTCTTACGACGTTGATGCAGGATAAGCGATTGCGCAAAGAACAATGCCTTGCAGCAGAGTTAAAAGAGATGGCGGTGGTTAATGTTTGCGGTAATAACGCTTCCTCGGTGGCCTTGTTATGCTGGGGATCAAATAAGGGCGTCTGCGAGGAGGTCGCGCAACGCTTAGCAATAAAAGTCATTCAACCGCTTGTGCTTTGGCCGTTTCCCATTGAGCAGTTTCAAAAGGCGCGCGCGGGAGTAAAGAAGCTCATTTGCGTTGAAAGTAACGCAACAGGTCAGCTCACTCGCTTGTTACAGATGCTTGGTTTTAAGGTTGACGCGCAGGTTTTACAATACGATGGTCGGCCTTTTTCGCTGGATGATTTGGAAGAAAAAATAAAAGGACTGATGGCATGAACCAAATAAGTCTTGGAACGTATGCTCAGAATACCTGGTGTTTGGGTTGCGGGAATTTTGCAATTTTAAATGCTATTAAAGCGGCGCTGAATGAATTGCATGCAGAGGGACTTGCCTTAGAAAATATTGTATTGGTCTCCGGAATTGGCTGTCACGCTAAGATCGTTGATTATCTTAATTTGAATAGTTTCTATTCGATACACGGCCGGGCAACGCCAGTGGCAGAAGGTATTAAGCTTGCTGGTAAAGATATCAAGGTGATCGGTTTTGCCGGAGATGGCGACGCTTACGGAGAGGGGATAGAGCATCTCATTTTTGCCGCAAAGCGCAATATTGATATCACGATGATTATCCACAATAACCGTGTGTATGGTTTGACTACCGGGCAATATACGCCAACTTCCCCACTTGGTTTTAAAGGACGCTCCACGCCTGGTGGCACAAGAGAGCTTCCTTTTAATCCTTTAGAATTGATGTTGGCAGGCGGCGCGACCTTTCTTGCGCGCGGTTTTTCCCGGAATCTGGATGTCTTAAAAGATATCTTCAAAAAAGCTATACTACATAAAGGCTTTTCTCTGGTTGATGTGTTGCAGGTTTGCTTTACGTACTTTAACATGTACGAGTATTATGAAAAGCGGGCATATATATTGAATAACCATAATGCCCAGGATTATTATCAAGCCTTAGCAAAGATAAAAGAATGGGATTATAATTCCGATGCTCCCATTGCGCTGGGAGTGTTGTATGAGGGGCAGCGTCGCACGTTTGATGAAGACCTGGCGGATAAGAAGATAAAGCCGATTGATAGGGATAAGAAAATACATGCATTATTAGATGTTTCAACGTAGTTAAAACAAGCGGTTATGATGTCTTTTTCCCCTGCAGCATCTTTAAAAAATCCTTTCGAAACGATTATCAAGGAATACCAGAATAAAATCTATCGCCTTGCCTTGAGTATCTCGCGTAATGAGAAAGACGCTGAAGATATTCTTCAGAATACTCTTATCAAGATTGTGCGCAAGTTACCCACCTTCGAGCATCGCTCTAGCATCTCTACCTGGATTTACCGTATTACTTATAATGAGTCACTGATGTATTTGCGCAAAAAGCGCCGCCTGCTTCATTCATCGAATGCCTTGCGTCAGTATAATTCGCGTTTGTTTTCAGGATTTACTATTAATTGGCCAAAGCTGCCTGACCAAGCGTTGATTGACGAGGAGAGTAAGGCGCGCCTTGATGAGGCCTTGCAGCATCTGGCTATCCAGTATCGTATGCCGCTTTTGCTGCATCGTATTGAGAATTTATCGATATCTGTCTGTTCCCAGATCTTAGGGATTAAGGTAGCGACGGTTAAAACGAGATTGCACCGCGCGTATGGCATGTTGAAAGATTTGCTGCAGCATTCTCAAGGCAAGGGTGTACCGCTAAGCGCGCAAAAGAGAGCACAATGTTCAACATGGACGAGTTTTATCTTTGATTATGCTCAGGATAGGCTGGGTTCGCGAAAAAAGATATTATTCAGGCGGCATATTAAGGATTGCCCCGGCTGCAGTAGTTTTTTAGCAAGCTATCAACAAGCTATTCGTATTACCAAAGCCCTTGACTGCAGGGATATCCCCCCAGATCTTAAGGAAAAAGTCCAAACATTCCTTGTTGGCCACCGCAAAAAACATTGAAACCTTTTTTCTAAAGCGGCATCTAAACTATAGAGAAAAGGAGGGATCGATGATTAGACAAATTACCCGAGATGAATTGTTGAAAATGCGCGCGCGTGGGGAAAAGTTTACCTTGGTTGATGTATTAGGCAAAGAGAGTTTCGCAAGAGAGCATATCCCAGGAGCGATTTCAATTCCTGTCAGTGACATAGAG
>JAGOIJ010000182.1 GCA_017995695.1 Candidatus Omnitrophota bacterium
CCCGTGATGCGGGAGACCTCTTCTTCACTTAAATCTTTAGCGCGCTTTCCCGGGTCAATATTGGCCTCTTTGCAGATCTGGTTCGCAAGATACCTGCCGACGCCATATAAATAACAAAGCGATATTTCAATCCTTTTTTCTTTTGGCAAATCTATACCGAGAATTCTTGGCACGCTACTCCTCCTTACAATTATCCTTGTCGTTGTTTATGTTTAGGATTTGAACAAATGACCCGCAACACACCGCGGCGTTTAATTATCTTACAACGGTCGCAAATTTTTCTAATTGAAGATTTAACCTTCATACGCTCCTCGCAGTCAACCCTCTGTTATTTAACCCTGAATGTGATTCTGCCCCTGCTTAAATCATAGGGGGATAATTCCAACTTGACTTTATCACCAGGCAGAATACGGATAAAATTCATGCGCATCTTCCCTGAAACATGCGCTAAGACCATATGGCCGTTTTCCAACTCAACGCGAAACATTGCATTCGGCAATGCCTCAATAATCTTTCCTTCTGTCTCGATCAGCTCTTCTTTTGGCATATTATGGTAAGGTTGTGAGAATTTCAGGCCCGTTGTGCGTGATGGCGACAGTGTGCTCAAAGTGCGCCGAAAGAGATCCATCCTTGGTGACTGCCGTCCAACCGTTGTCAAGAACCTCTGCTTCCCAAGTCCCTGCGTTAACCATCGGCTCTATTGCCAACACCATGCCGGTTTTTAACACAGGCCCTTCATGGGCGCGGCCAAAATTAGGAATTTCAGGCTCTTCGTGCAGCGCCTTTCCGATGCCATGGCCGACAAATTGACGCACAACAGAAAAACCGCTTGCCTCAACGTGACGCTGAACCGCGCTTGAGATATCGCTTAGATGTCTTCCTGCACGCGCCTGCTTAATGCCTTTTTCAAGAGAAGTCTTGGTAACCTCAATCAGTTTTTTTGCTTGAGCATCGATTGTCCCGATACCAACGGTTATCGCTGCATCAGAATAATACCCCTGGTAGCGCAAACCCACATCCAGACTGAAGAGATCTCCATTTTTCAGCGCCCGGTTACTCGGTATCCCGTGCACGATCTCATTATTGATCGATGCGCATATCGTTGCAGGATAACCTTTGTAGCCTAAAAACGCCGGTTCAGCGTTCTCTTGACGCACAAACTCCTCTGCCAACTTGTCAATGTCTTGCGTGCGAACCCCCAGCCGAATCTCTTTCTTAAGCTTTTCGATAACCTTGGCTAAGATGCATCCGGAGATGCGCAGCATCTCTAAATCTTTTTCAGACTTTAAGGGAATCATGCTTGAGTGAAGCGATCATGCGTTGCATAACAACCTCGGCTTCATCATCCGCAGCAATTCGAATCAATTTATTCTGTTTCTTATAAAACGCAATTAACGATGCGACCTCTTTTTCATACACCGCAAGCCTGTTTCTGATAGTTGCCTCATTATCATCGGTCCTCTGATACAAAGGCCCCTGGCAATGATCGCACACCATATCCTTTTTGGGAGGCATATTTGTAACATGAAAATTTGCACCGCAATTCTTACACACCCTGCGGCCTGTTAACCGCTGCACAATCACCGGCTCGCTTGTGTCAAGATACATCACAATATCAATCGATAATTTTAACGTCGTTAGGAGCTCATCCAGCGCCTCAGCCTGCATAAGGGTGCGCGGATAACCATCAAGGATAAATCCCGAACGCACATCTTTCTGCGTGAAGCGTTCTGCGAGCATTTTATTCACCAAGGCATCGGGAACTAATGCTCCCTGCTCCATGTATCCTTTGGCCTCTTTACCCAACACGGTGGCATTAGCAACATTCTGGCGTAACAAATCGCCCGTAGAAATATGCGGCAACGTTAAACGCGCTGCTAACGTTTTTGACTGCGTGCCCTTACCTGCCCCAGGAGGTCCCAATAAGATAATTCTCATTAACGCCTTCCTTTAATCCGGCCGCCTTTAATAAAGCCGTCGTAGTGGTGCATTAATAAATGAGATTCAATCTGCTTGACCGTATCAAGCATCACACCGACAATAATAAGGATACCAGTGCCTCCGAAAAACGATGCCACCAGATACGGGACCTTAAGCGTTGCCATGATAAAATCAGGCAAGATAGCGATAACCGCGATAAACATTGCCCCTGCCAGCGTGATGCGCGTCATGACAAAATCCAAATATTCAGCGGTATTCTCACCCGGGCGAATCCCTGGAATAAAACCGCCGTGCTTCTTCATGTTTTCCGAAAGGTCATTTGGATTAAAAACGATCGCAGTATAAAAATAACAGAAGAAGATTATCAAAAGAGCGTACACCAACGTATAAAGCAAATGCCCGCGCACTAGTCCTTGCGCCCATTGCTGAAGCGTAGGATTAGGAATGAATGAGGCAACCGTCGCAGGGAACAAAATAATTGACTGGGCAAAGATAATTGCGATAACGCCAGAGGTATCCACCTTAAGCGGGATAAACGTTGACTGGCCCCCGTAAATCTTTCTTCCCACTACGCGGCGCGCGTATTGCACAGGAATCCTGCGCTGCCCCTGCGTAATCATGATAACCGAAAATACAACCGCAACCAATAACACCGCCATGATCACCATGGTAAACGGCTGAATTTGTCTGCGGGCTGCAGAAAAAGGAGAAACCAAAACAAAGAGCTGATGGAACGCAGCGGGGATGCGCGAGATAATACCGGCGGTGATAACCAATGAAATGCCATTGCCGATTCCCCGCTCCTGGATCTGCTCGCCTAACCACATGATAAAAATGGTTCCTGTGGTCAGCGTTAACACCGTTAATATGCGAAATCCCCATCCCGGGTTTAACACAATCTGCAGGCCTTCAAAACCTGCAGTATTTCCTAACTTTTCAAGCCACAAGGCAATGAAAAATGACTGAACAATAGAAAGCACAACGGTAGAATAACGCGTATACTGATTAATCCGTTCGTACCCTGCCTTGCCCTCTTTTGCCAATTTTTCTAACGCAGGGATAACAGCCGTTAATAGCTGCAGGATAATGGATGCTGATATATACGGCATAATCCCCAAGGCAAATATGGTTAAGCGTTCCATAGCGCCACCGGAAAACATATTAATTATGCCAAAGAGCGCACCGCCTTGACTTTGGGAAACGCGGTTAAAAAATTCCCGCAGCGCCTCACCATTTATCCCCGGCGTCGGCACAAAGCAACCCACGCGATAAATGGTAATCAGAAACAGCGTAAC